>NZ_JAEHBI010000099.1:0-6160 GCF_016483705.1 Bacillus cereus group sp. N6 | reverse complement strand
TAGTAAAATCAAATGTGGATACAATTCTGATGACCATTCCTGCATATCTTGTTTAATTAATAATTGATCTGTTTGTAATGCGGGTAGTTCTGTTATTTGTATATTTGGCCGTTTAAGAGTATCATCCACACGCAATTGTATGAATTGAGCTTGTCTCCCTAACTTACTTAACGATAGCGAAATATCTAAATTTTCTTGTTGTGTTTCTGCTAAAGCAACAGGGGTTGCAAAAGTGCATATTGGAAGTGCCCCTCCAGTCAAAAATGATATTACTAAGAATCCTTTGATGACTCTATTTTTCATTCCATACAAACCTCCATTTTCATCCTACTATCTTATCTTACGTTTACAAGTTTAATATTTAGGAGGTATCGATTTCAACATGATATAGTGCACTTTCCAAATGTACAAATGATTTACTTGTTTAAATTCCAAAGTTCGAAAAAATGGAGTTAGATTATTGCAAACGTCGTTTTTATTTATATAAAGCATGAATCACTTCAAGGCCTTTCAAGGCACATGAAGCATGAAAAAGAGTTTGAAATCATAAGGATTTAGAAAAAAAGATTCTGTTGCAAAGTTTGAGAAATCATACCCACCTTTACAAGATTCTGCGGATTTAACAAAATGTCGCTTAATATGTCTATGGTCCTGTCCGATGATATTATTGAAATACTTAACTGTACATACGGAACATTTTCTGTTGTGAGGTCCGCTAGTTCTCCAAAAGCTTTCACTAACCTTTTCATAAACATATAGGCCTCGCTTTTGGCGAAGTTGAATACCCAAAGTGTGACCTTCCTTATCAATCGCAAAAGTAATGATTTCACGACTTATTTTATGATTTTTATCTTGTATCTATCTGTCCCTTCCATATTTGAATGATCTTCTTACCATTCTTCGATGTTCTTAACCATAAATAAAAGAGCACCCGCGCGAAGATGCCCTAAAGATGAACTATATAAGAAAGGAGATTAATCTACCGTGCATTATACCCTATGCTCAGCTAAGATAAATATTATCATGATTGATCTTTTTGGTTTAAAAAACCAAAAAATCATATACTAAAAACGAATAACAAACTAATGTTATTCGTTTTTAGTATATGATTCCCTCCAATATTTCTTATAGAAGGTTGAAGAATGAATGTACAGAATTCCTTACATCTAAACTAATCTATCATATTTATATATTGGCCCATACTGTTACGAAAAAGGACGCTGCCATGAAATATTCTCATTATTTGGTTTTTCTTTTCATACTCCTCATTTTATCGTGGATTGTATATGCTATAGTCTATCATTAAGATAGTCCCCTCGTTAATATGGTATTTAATGAAACTGATTTTTAACTTAGCAAGTTGTTTATCGTGTTATTTCACACTTGTCATAGCTCCACGTAATGAAGCAACTTCCGCTTTGACTACATTGCATTTGCACCTTTCTTAACTTATTGCTTTGGTTCCATTCTTAACGAATTTACATATAATATCTTGAACCCTTACTTTTCGAACTATTATTTGTTCATGACTCACACATAACAATAATGGTTAATGTAAGTTTCAAAAAAACGAGTACTGCCCCTGTCACCAGTACTCTTTTTTTACATAATAAAAGAAAAAATCAAAACAAAAAAGTATATGAAACCAAATGTAGAATATAGTATATATCCCGTTCCCAGTGCCATTCTATATATATAAATGCATGTGTGTTGGAGAGGAGATTTCATTCGTCTCTTTTTTATTATATTCATCATAATTGGTATATAAAACCAATGACTAACACATAATAAGAATGGAAGAAGGACAGACAATATTGTTTTCGTATAAAGCTCCCCAAGGAATGCTCATTATCTGTTGATTGGATAGCCACATACGTTTGTCCTTCCTCCACTCAGTTAATGTACTTCTCCTCTGAAGAATGATTAGTACGACATGTGATATTTCATTGCTCCCCCAAAAAGGGGGATTAATACAACATATTCTATATCAGTTGCAGGAAAATTTCGGGAATGTTCTTCTTTGTGGCACTGTTACAAGGGCTACTAGGTGGTTTAAGTTCGTATGTTAGACACACCTCACCTGAGATGCTTAAAATGAAAAAAGAATTAAGTAACCTGGCTGGACAAAGTTCACTGACGTCCGAGGTAATTTCTGGAATTAGATCAGACTTTGCTGGTGCGATGATTGGAGCATTATTCATAGCAGCTATTTATAAAATGTTTATGATGTTCTTTGGGAATGATACCCCTTATAAAACCTTATTGAATATTGTAGTTTATACAAATATTGTCCTTATTATTGGCGGACTTATTAATACAATTTTAAGTCTAATCTTTGGTACTGGAATGACAATGACCCAATACACGGGTTTAGGGTTATTATTTACGGAAGGTACATTTGCATACGGAATTGGTAATACAATTGAAATGTTCTATGTATGGAATTTAGTTTTAATTTGGCTCGGATTATACATTACAGCTGGATTAAGTAAGGTGAAAGCATCCATTCCCATTATTGTTCTATTTATTATTAAAGCGGTATTCTTAGCGGCAATTATGGTATTAATAGCTAATCTTTTACCAGGTATGCCAATGTAAATAGATTAAGTCAGTATACATAAGTTTAGTAAAAGATTTACAACATTATTAACCGGTCCCTTAACATACAAGGTACCGGTTAATTTGTGTCTGAAATGTGTCTAAATGTACAATATTCGGTGACCCCTATTAGTAAAATTCAAGCCTATAGACAGTTACAAAAAGCTGGGGATTTTGCCAGAGTCGAATCTTTAGGTACCCATACCATGCGTAAAACATTCGGATATTGGTTTTACAAGCAAACAAAAGATATTGCTTAAATTCTAAATCTAAACTATCCGCTAGTTCAGAACCTCTTGACCTTTACCATATGACATTTTTTTAGTGGTAATTTCAAATATATGATTTATAGTTAATTATATGCAGAAAATCACCTGCTAAATTTATGAATATTTCTCATAAATTTTTTAATCATCATATATAGGAGGTATTTTTATGATTCTAGAATTTCCAATATTAGAAGAAATACCACCCATAACTTGGTGATTTTCTACAAATAAAATTATGATACTGAAGGAGAATTTACCCATGAAACAGATTTCTATGATTCCGGAATTTCCATTACCAGATGAAGTACCACCAACATTTTTTTGATAATTCACGATAGAATTCAAAACAGAAGCTTGATGCAAAGCTTCTGTTTTGAATTTGTCAATATTAGGGGAGAATTATTATGAACAAATTGACATTAAAGATACCTACCGAGTTTTCTACAAATAGATTAATTATACGGGTTCCAAAACCTGAAGATGCAATGGTTGTGCATGAAGCTATTTGTTATTCTATAGCTGAATTAAAACCATGGATAAAATCTCTACAACAACTACCTACAAGAGAAACTCTCGAAATGCTCATTATAAATTACAATATCCAATTTCTACAACGTTCAACATTACCATACTTAATGTTTTCAAAAATAACTGGGGAATTTATTGGTTTTGCAATTTTTCATGAAATTAATTGGGAAATACTTAAATTTGAAGTTGGATACTGGATTCATTCTAAATTTAGTAAAAAAGGATATATGACTGAGGGCGTACGTAGACTTGTAAAATTTTCCTTTGAAGAATTAAAAGCAAACAGAGTGGAAATTCGGTGTGAGGCTGCTAACATTCAAAGTCATGCTATACCAGAAAAATTATATTTTAAACTAGAAGGTATTTTAGAAATGAATGAATTAAATGCCAATAAAAAAGAGTTAAGTGATACTTATATATTTGCCATGACTCAGCCACTTTATTATCTAACTTTGGCAAATGAATAAAAACAAATCAAGACTAAGATGAAAAAAATAACTACTCAGTCACCATTTGGTGTCTTTTTTTATGCTGTTAATCCAAATAGGGGTCACCACACATGCCCATCAACTTAAGAGCAAAAATAAAATGAGTTTCCCCTCAAATCAGCTACAAACTGTTCAACATATTGGCTATTCTTAAAAATACACATACTAAAGAAACTCTAACGAGTTTTATTTTTAAAATTATACAGCTTTCTTTTGTTCCCTAGCTATACTATACTCATAATGAACACCCATGATATCAAAGACAGTCTTTTTCTCATATCTATGAGATTTCCGTCCGTTTTGTTGTAGAAGGTGGAACAGACGAATTAGAAGTTTTGTTATCTCTTGGGTGTTTTTCTGTATGGCTTGATATAACAACAATAGATGATCTTGGATCATTCCAATCGCTTTATATTCACTTAATTCTTTTTTCTTCTTCTGTAATAAAAGTCGGCGCATTTTAAACATGGTAGAAGAACATAAGAAAATAGCAATCAGTTTCCCGTATAAATGGCACTCTACTCGTTCTTGTTTGACGGTACGACAATGATCTATATGAAACAATGATTTCCACGTTTTAAAAACAATTTCTATCTGCTAGCGTAACGAGTATAACTCATGGACTTGCTTCATCGAAACCCACTCCCACGGAGTGTTTGTTACATATACATTCAGCCCAGATAATATTTTGCTTTTTTTCGAATACGATTTTCCTTTTTTCTTTTCACTCTCCACTTGTTTTTTCCGTCGTTCTTGTAATTGCTTTTCTGTTAGACGATACAGAACGAGTCGTGAAAACAAAACTTTTTGATCTCCCACATAAACATTTCCTACTTCATAGGTTTCACCAGGTAATAAGCGCTCCATCATCATTTACAAATTGACTTTTACATATTCTGTATGTTTTTTGATTGTACCATTACGAAAAAATGCCGGATTAGGATTTTTGATATATACATTTGTATTTAACTTTAACCGCGAAATATAATACGTACCACGTTGGTCCATTTGATCTAAGTCTTCTAATGAAAAATACCCTAAATCACGAATACATAAATCACCTGGTCATAAGATGTGAAGTTTGAAAAGAAAAGCACAGGAGATTCCTCTATTGTAGGGAACCGTGTAATCTCTAAAGTTAATAATCTATAGATTCTATCATTCGCCATCTTGGTAAGATAAAAATATTACTGGCTCTGTAGATGCAGGATTTGGCTTCACTATTGATGCGAAAGTAAGTGTAAATGGTTCACCTCAATACAAAGTGCACAATAGCAAAGATAAAACATATTATGTAACTGCAAATGAAGCCTATGTGTATAAGATAGTTTTTATGTAATAACCAAATGATAGCTAACAGTCGTAGGAAAAGTGCAAGGGATTGTTTTTTTGTATAGAACGGATTGTGTATCACATAACAGGAGCAGTTTACTATATGTAAAGATTTTTTAAAATATGTACAAAATATAAGCACCTTCCCCAGTTGAAGGTGCTCTCACGTGGTGATTCTCTCAATGTCATGTACAGTATATCCAATATAATGAAAAGATAGAACCATTTCTTGACGGTTATATGTAAATACACTCTATTTTCAATAGAACATTCTATTTCCCTTACATACATATATGAGAAAATAATGGTTTTTAGAACCATTTCTTGTGCACGATCTCAAAGACCATCATACTAAAAACCGATTCCAATAAGGTAAATGAAGTTTCTTTTTTCATACTAATCACACAAATTTTTTAAGAATAATAGTATCAGTATGTCTAAGTTTGAAAGATTATTTGCAAATGGACTGAAGTTTTTGTACTAGAACTGGATCATTCCATAAGAAAACGGATTTTTTTGAGTATTAAATAAGCGGATTGGATTTAATTATTTTAAGTATTGTTATAAAAATATGATACGTTACTTTTTATTTTTTTTGCATATTATAACTAAACTATAAAATAAAAAATGGAGGGGTATTTTATGAAATTAGTAGGTATTCAAGGTAATTATGACACAATTTTTAGTTTAGGGAATGCTTGTTTAGTATCAAATAGATTACGTGAATATGGTCTTCGATTTTATACAGGGGTAATAGATTGGATGCTTTCTCCTAATTTGTTAAAGATAGTAGATTTATTACAAAATCGATTTGAAGGTTTTATGAAGAAAGAAAGTAACTACTCAGCTTCCTCACGGAAGCTTTTTAAATTTTACTAGTTTCATATGCCTCTCATTTGTAAATACTGAGTATATCAAACAGTGTGGAGGTGATAATATGGTCGA
>NZ_JAEHBI010000098.1:0-6184 GCF_016483705.1 Bacillus cereus group sp. N6 | reverse complement strand
CCTTCTAATAAGTTTACAACTCCCCATACACCTAAACCTGCACCAATTAAGATAACTAATTTTTGTAATACATCTACACCTTTTGTGAAAAAATCCATATATTTTTCCTCCTATCTTTTTTTTGTTTAACTTTGATTTAACTAAATAAATTTTTTAATGAAGGAACAAGTAATGTTGCGATTAAAACAATACCAGCCCCACTCATAAACTGTTTCATCCCTTGTGACTTTGCCCCTGGGTTATCATTACCATAACCTTCTAATAAGTTTACAACTCCCCATACACCTAAACCTGCACCAATTAAGATAACTAATTTTTGTAATACATCTACGCCTTTTGTGAAAAAATCCATTATTTTTTCCCCTTTTCTTTATTTGTATTTGGTAATTCATTTTTTATAAGAATAGATAGTAAAATATCTATTTTATAATACTTGATAAGTTTTAAAGCGCCTTTTATTAAAAGGGTTAAACCTATCAAAAGTAATACTAGTTGAATAACAAGATATATATCTAACATAGTCCTTACCGCCTTTTACATATTAATGTTTTGTTCTTGATCCTTTTCTTTCCTTTTTCTCTTTTTAAAGAGTAAAAATATTCCTAGAATGATACAGATCACCGAAACTATGCTCAATGCGATTATTATATTTTCATTATTTGAATCTTTCTTTTGGCTATTTTGTTCATCTTTTTTATATAAAAAACTGTTTGAGTTGTTCTTTACGGTAGTCGGATATATTTCTGTTATTTCTGTTGCATTCACTTGAACGGTGCGTGTATCTAGCCCTAAAAATGTTGAACCTTTATTAATGTATCTTTCTGTATTCAAGTTAATTGTGGTATCTTGTCGAACTGCATATTCTTCATGGGAAATTTCGTTTTCATCCAATAGTTTAATTGTTCTTCCATAAGGTAGCGTTAGACTAGAAACAAATGCACCACTTTCATCTAAAAATTTGACCATGTATTTCTCGCCAATATTCTTATTTTTAAACACGTACTTTGTTTCAGTGTATGCAGTAATTTTATTGCTGTTTGAAACTACATTCTCTTTTAACTTAGTATCATTTTGTATTGAACCTCCCCACGGATTACTTGTAGGGGGATTAGCATTACTATTATTCGTCTTTGTATTATCTTTTGTATTGTTAGTATCCGATTTTTGATTGTTAGTTGTAGCTGCACCTTTGTTGTCGTTGTTATTTTCTTTCGGTTTTTCTGCTGTTCCAGTTGCTTCTTTATTAAGCACTTCAGTTGTAGTTTCATTGGGTTTTTCAGTGTTGTTTTGGCTTTCTTTTAATTCTTTAAAACGTTCATTTAAAATCTTTTCAACCTGATCTGAAACATCTTTATCTGTAATTGGTTTTTTTTCAGATTCAGTGATCACTTTTTCAGCGTTTTCCCATTTTGCATAAAGAGTAACAGAATCTTTTAAATTGTCATTGCCAAATTTATTTGTTAATTCAGGATTTGTATACCAATCGATGAAAATCTTGTCTTTATTAGACAGTTTAGGTGTTTTAATTTTTTGACCAACATTCAATTTTACAGGCTCAATTTGTTCTTCTATATTTGTTACAAAGTTCACTGTGATTTCTTCTGTTTTATCGTCAATACCATTGTTATTAAAGTCAGAGAAAAACTTAGCATAATATTCACCTTTGGAACCAGTGACCTTAATATCCTCAATATTTTGTAATTTCTCCTCACCCTTTTTCCCATCACCTTTGTCTACCATTGCAAACCAGCCTGTGAATTTATAATTATTGTCTGGATTTACATCGGGTAAAACATCTTTTAACTTTGCATCTTTAGTAACACTTTTCACTACTTCTTTTATTTTTTTATGGTTTTCTAATAAATTTCCACCCACATCTTTAACATAAAACTTGACTGAAAACTCTTCTTTTTCTGTTAAGACTGGTTTAATAAATAATTTTCCATCTTTCATTTCAATGGTCCAATAACTTAGCATTTTCCCATTACTAACCTTCGGTTTCTCAAGGTTCATTTCTTTATCACTAGTTAATACCATACTTTCCACTACATCATTATTTTCATTAAGCACTTGGATCATCGTTTTTGATGGTACTTGTTCATGGAATAGAACCTTACTTTCATAACTCACTTTCAAATAATTCCGAGCAATATTTTCATTTTCTTGTGTTTGTGTAGGATTATTTACAGTAGCAAGGACTGTTGTGTTACCTATTAAAGAAAGTGATAGAACACTACTGACTAAAACTCGCTTTGATTTTCCCCACATATCATTTATCCCTTCTGTTTAATTCTTTTTACTCTTTACTTCTTTTTGCTTCAATTTTTCTTGAATATGATTTAACTCCTTTTGCGCCCTGCTTAACCAATTCAAGCTGAATTCAACATTTTCAAAAATCGAATCATTTTCACTCTCGGTTTTATCATTTAATTCACTCATATTATCCTTATTACAAGAAGGATTTACATACTCCATAATGTCTTTTTCTACGTTCTCAAAAGGTATATTTTTTAATTTTAAATTTGTTTCTTTTTCTAACTTCGAAATAATAAACTCGTTATTATAATACTCTTGAGCTATAATGCCTTTTTTATTGTGATTTAACACTAAAAGCAGCAAGTTGAGTAAAAAGATATTTGTACGTTGCTTTTCAACTAATATATTTTCGTTATCCTCTATTTTTGTAAGGGGATATAACTTGAAAATTTGCGATTTATCAACTTCTATATTTAACTCTTGCTCAACTTGCGTTTCTAATTTCTGATTGTCCAGTGTAGGAAGATGAAACAAATGCTTTTTTATATAAGCTTTAATTAACACTATTAATCTTCCTTATCGTGTTTCTTTTTCTCATCTTCAAAATTATCTTCATAGTAATCATCTTCCATTACTTCTTCCTCTTCATTTGTTTTGGGTTGATTTTTTTTCTTTTTCATGACTAAGAAGTAATATAAAGTAACCCCAACCACAGCAAGCGCTAACACAATAAGCAGAAATGAATTATTGTTACTTTCTTCTTTTGTTTTTTCTGATGCAGATTGAGTATTTGCTGTTGTTTTATCAGCTTCAGCTTGTTTTTGATTTGGTACATTCGGTTTAACACTTGTGCCATCTTTACTAGTGGTTGCAGCCGCAGTACCATCTAATGTATTCTTTTTAACATCTGATAAAAAATACACATTATTTTGAGTTTTATCTAAATCTACAATCAAGTAAAATACGTTACTATCTTTATCAGTGATTGTATAAAATGCTTTAGATCCGCTTGTTGTAAAGTCTGTTACTGTACCTGTACCATCAACCTTTTTTCCGTTAACACTAGCAGGTGTTTGAGCTTCAATTTCTTGTTCTTTCTTTTCAGCTTTAACATTCGGTCCAGAAGGTGGCTCTCCTACTGATTTATTTTCTGTTACCTTTGGTGTTTCAGCTTTCTTTTCTTCTGCATATGCAAAGTTAGAAACACTTGCGAATGGCAATAAACACATTAATACCGTTGCGAGAAATGATCGTTTAATAAGTTTCAGCATAACCATTAGCTCCTTCTCGATTAGTACCATTATTTGAGGTATCCTCTTTCACTTCAGTTTCAACTTGTTTTTTTTCTACTTTATTATCGAGTGCCTTTAGTGCTTCATCAGGACTTACTCCTGTTTCTTGAATTCGTTTGAACACTTCACTATATTGCAGATTAAATAGTAGCTGTTTATCTGTTTCTAATCGACTTTTTTCATCTTTTAAATTGTCGTTTAATTTTTCAATTCGCTGTTCTCTTTTTGCGATTTTTCCCTCTAATTTTTTTATTCGATCTGACAAAAAAACCACTCCTTAATACTTTTTTAAAACAAATTATCTTTTTACCCTATGGATTCCAGCAAAATGTTGTTGCCAATATGAAGTTTTCCAATTATGATAACCAATCCCAGCACTTTGACTGTCATACATAGTATTTTCATCAATATAGAATGCAACATGAGAAATGTGATCTGGTCCACCATAAGTACCTCTAAAGAAGATTAAGTCACCTGGCTGTGCTTCACTTGGATTAATTGGTGTAGTTAACTCATATTGAGTCAGTGCGTATGATGGTAAATCTATTCCAATTTGTTTCAAACCCCAAGATGTTAATCCGCTACAATCGAACCCTTGAGTTGGATTTTTACCACCCCATACATACGGCCATCCTTGAAACTTTTCAATTTCTGTTAATACTGTTTTAAAATCTCCTGAAATGTTAGCACCAGCACCGCCAATGTATTCACTAATTAACTCACCATAATGAAAATTCCCTCCATCAACATATCTATAAGGCTTACCTACCCGGAGCGATGTTTCGTTGACATAAGGTGTAGTACGCCCATTAGTATTTCCTAACGATGGGGCTACTACAGTCCGTGAATATTCTTCGGCTACTTCAAGAGAATAATCCCCCCCTCTGTTACCAAGCCAAGTTGCAAAATAATTACCATAATTGTAAGCTTGCGCTAATGCTTTAACGTTATTTTCATACCCCCTGTTAAAAGCCTTTAGGGCTAACAAACAATCTTTTAAATGCTTTACACCTTGTCGAACTGACTCTTCCTCTGTCTGAAATACGTTTGGTCTACCATAACCAGCAGATTCCGAGGACTGCATAATATCGCGAGTACCCGTTCCTCCGCTCTCGATTTGTATTATAGCTAAAAGTAAATTAACGAAATCTTGCATGCCTTGTGCAGCAGCCTCTTTTTCAACTAATCCTCGCCATTTTTCAACTTCAGGAGATAAGTTTTTTGAAGCTCCAATGTTTCCACTGACTTGTTCTTGTGATGATGATCCTGCACCAAATGCACCTGCAATTAATAAACATATCATCCCAATAAGTAGTAACGGCACAGCACTAGCCAATCCACCACCAAATATTGCTGCAACTTTAGTTCCTATTAGTTTTTTTACATTTTGAAGATTAAACTTACCTAACATTTTAAACAAATTGGCAACTTGATTCTTGACATTAGATGCAATACTAGTAAGGGTTTTTGCCTTATTCTTATCCCGAAATGAACCGTAATACATTTTCTTTTTAACAGCCTTTTTCTTTAGGAGGGTTCTTGATTCTACTTTAAGTTTTTTATCTTTAGAAAAAGGTACTAGCTTACCTTTTTGCTTACCCATTTTCCCTAATTTCGCATTTGCTTTAATTCGATTTTTAACAAGCTTATTGGTAGCTCTAGCAATTTTTGTAGCACTTTGACTCGCTAATTTTACGCCCTCGTCACCTTTTTCTAGTTGTTCTTGATACTTTAAAGCGCTACTTCCTGCAATATTTGTTGTTACTTTTGTTAATTTTTTTGCTGTTGCCTTTGTTAACTTTTTTGCTTTTGCTTTCGTTAACTTTTTTACGCTGGCCTTTTTGTTTGGCTTTTTTAATTTTTGGAACCTTTCAATTTTCCCTTTATCAAGTTTTTTTATATAAAGCTTTTCTTGTCTGCTTTTCCTTAATTTTTTTACGCTAGTCTTTTTGTTTGGCCCTTTTGTTTTTTTGGAACCCTTCAATTTTTGAACACTCTTTTCAGCTAATCCAAACCCCTTTTTGGTTAATGTTCTGGTTACTCTATAACCTTGAGTAATTCCTTGACTCCCTATCCTAACGCCTTCATCTTCTTGTTCTAACGTTTTTTGATACTTTTTAATACCTCCCTTTATAGAGTCCTTCGTAGCAATCAAGGAATTTTTACCGAGTTTTCCAACAAAGCGCATTCCTTTTTGGATTTTTGAGTTATCAGTTGATAATTTGGAGGAACCTTTCTCACTTTCTTTTAAAAGGGATTTCCCCATTTGCCCTATTTGATTTTGTTGAGATGTTTTTAATATCTCTGGTTGCTTAACATCTTTGATGAGATCCTGTTTTCGAATCTTTTGATTAATATGTTGTGACTGATTAGAAGATTGCTTCTGTAACTTCCCTTGCCTTTTTTCTGATGGGCTCTCAGTAGCATCTATAGTCTGTGAAACGTGTTTTTGCTCGGCTGTTTCTTGTTTTTTATTTAGTACCTTTACGGTACTTTCTGGTTGCTTAAATTTTTGATTGCTGTGTTCTAGTAACTTAGAAGATTGCTTTTGCAATTTTTCTTGCCCTGTTTCCTGTTTTGGGCTTTCTATGACACTTGTTGTCTGCGAAAATTGTTTTTGTTCAGTTGTTTCAAAT
>NZ_JAEHBI010000097.1:0-6451 GCF_016483705.1 Bacillus cereus group sp. N6 | reverse complement strand
CTCAGTATTTACAAATGAGAGGCATATGAAACTAGTAAAATTAAAAAAGCTTCCGTGAGGAAGCTGAGTAGTTACAAGAATCTATTTCAAAATAAAATCATTTGGCAGTATGCAATGTTTGCGATGATATGTGTCATTATATGTACTCCACATACTGCTTTTGCCGCTGGTGAAGAAGACCAGATTAAACAAAAGATTAAAAGTATTGTAGATGCTGTTTCGACTATTATTCTATTCGTTGCGCCATCCGTTGGAGCTTGTATGTTTGGATGGAAAGGAATCAAAATGAAGCTCGCAAATAACCCATCGGAGAAAGCAGAATGCAAAGGTGATATGCTATCGATTGTGATGGTGACAGGCGTTATTTTTATGGGAACATTAATTGTGAATTTTGTGGTTGGAAAGTTGAGGTAAAGAAAGATGAGTCCAAAACACATTCATATTCCAAAAAATATTGAGGCGAAGTTTGAGTTAATTCCGAATACGGGTATAGGGTGGAAGGAGATAGGCTACTATCTTCTCTTCCTTCCACTTGTTGGCGGAACATTGTATTTGTTACCGATTCATATTTTTGTGCAACTTGGATTAGGTTTAGTCTTGTTCGTTCTATTTACGGGGTTACTTGTGCTACCAGCGATTCGAGGATGTAACGTGAAAGCAGGTGCGTATTTGTTAGATGTATTTCGTTTTCATCAGCGAAAAAGAAAGAAGCAAACGATATTGTTATATAAAAAAGAGTAGGTAGGTGAGAAAATGGGTTTCCAAAAATGGCAAGAAAAACGAAAACAGAGACAACAAGCAAAACGAACGCAGGATTTAATTCCGATTCAAACGTTGTATCATCAAGCGATTCTGACGAAGAAGCAAACTTTGATTGTGGGCATTCGGGTAGGGACGATGAACTTGGAGTTAATGGGTGAGGAAGACAAACTAGAATTGATGGAGGAATTTGGTGCGATTGTATCAGGGATTCCGTGTGAATTTCAAATTGAAGTACTGGCAGAACCTGTTGATTTATCGGATTATGTGGAAGATCAGAAACAAAAAATAGAAGAAGAATCGAATGCCATGCGTCAATTATTAAGAAGTGGCTATGTTTCTTATTTAGAGAACTCCTCACACGCTCAGAATACGCTCAAAAAGGCGCACTACCTTCTTTTAAGAGAAAAAGTACAGGGGAACGAAGAAAGTATTCAGAACGGGCTGGAAACACTGTTAGAAAGAGCGGAGATGTTGCGGGGGAATTTGACGGAACTTTCAGAGGACGGTCTAGAATGTCATATCTTAAATGCTCATGAGATTGTTCAAATTCTTCAGGTTCATTTTAACAACTATCAAGCACGTATTAACCGTTTTAAAGAAGTGTCCTCGCCCTATATTACAGTGAAACATGCTAAAAGTAGACAAAACATAAAAGGAGGGGAATAGCGAATGTTCCGATTTAAGAGAAAAGAGAAAAAAGAAGAACCAACCTTTCACCGTTTTTCTGTAGCGGATCAGATTGCACCAGCTATATTTGAGGAAGAAATAGATTATATCCGGGTGGGAGAGGGATATGAGCGTATCCTTTGTATGACGGATTATCCATCAGGTAGCTACATGGGGTTCTTATCCAAATTGTATCGGTTAGAAGGAAATATCTCCTTTACCTATCATGTAGAACCGACTTCTTCTGCTGATATGATTAAGAACTTTAGTAATTCGATTGAAGAGTTAGAAGCAAGATTGCTTTCGGGAAAATTAAATCCTGAAATGAGAAAACGAGCGGAACAGGAATTAGAGAGTGCCAATAATATGTTAGAGGATTTAGTTGCAAATGATACGGGTGGCATGTTACTGGTGCATTTCTTGATTCGGCTTCATGCCGAGAGTCTCGAACAGCTAAAGAAATTAACGGATAAGGTAAACAATGCGTTTTCAGCTCGTAATCTCTTTGCCTATGTGCCTAGTGCACGTATGCAAGATGCTTTTGAATCCTGTTTGCCCATTCTGGAAAATAAGGTAGGAGAATATACGAGAAGAAATATGGATACAAAAGCATTCTCTACTTTCTTTCCTTTTGATGAAACCGAGTTGTTTACCAAGCGTGGGATTGCGATGGGAAGAAATATCAAAACAAAATCGCTCATTGTGGTGAATAAATGGGAATTACAGAACCGAAATGGCATTATTTTAGGGCAATCGGGGTACGGAAAAACCAAATTGAAGCAAATGTTATTGATGCGCGACTTTATGGAAGGGATTCGAATTTTTAACATGGACCCAGAAGGAGAAGATAGTGAATTTGTTCAGAAACTCGGCGGACAAGTGATTGAACTGTCCAATACCACAGATACGCGTGTCAATCCGTTACACGTGTTTTATGAGCGAGATACAAAAAAGAAAGGAAATCCATTACTTGAGCATTTAGAAAGAGTGAAGATTTTTTTCAAGATTATGCGTCCTTCTATGACGATTGATGAATTAGCGGTACTAGATGCTTACTTGGTGGAATTATATGAATCAGAGCCTTTTCGCATGACATTTGATACAGACTTTGAGCAAAAGGAACCGGAAGATTTTCCTGTTTTAGCAGATTTATATGCGCTATTGATGAAAAAAATCGAGGAAGGAGACGACACATTAAAGTTATTCTCCTATGTACTGAAACAGTATGTCACGGGTGCAAATAATCGTATTTTTAACGGGCCTACTAATGTAGATTTACGTAATCAACTCATTTCGTTTGATATTTCCAGACTAGGAGTCGGTTCAGCTTTACAATCTTGTGCGATGTTCAATGCGACTTCGTTTTTATGGGATGAGATTACGAGAACAGCAGGGAGAAAGACGTTGTTTTTAGATGAATTACACGTATTCGCAGACCCGTCTAATCCGCAAAGTATGGAATTTATCTATCAAATTTGGAAGCGGATTCGAAAGTATGATGGAAGCGTATGGGGCGCAACACAGCAGGTAGAAGAATTACTCCGAGCGAGTGATGGGAAAAAGAATTACGGGGGAGCGGTTATTGAAAATAGTTTAATGAAAATGTTCTTACCGCTTGCAGAAAAATCTATTCACGATTTGATGACGCAAGCGCAGATCAAATTTTCAGACAGTGAACGAAAAATTTTAAAACCTCGTAAGAAAAATAAAGGAGAAGGAATTTTTATCTATGCGGATAAACGTGTCCACCTTCTTATTGAACCAACAGAGGTGGAATGGGAATTGATGGGCGGAAAACCAAAAGAGGGGGAAGCGGGATGAGTATGAAGGAAAAACCCCTTGCTGATTCTCGGAAAACATTTTGGTTGTCAGTCGGAATGATTTTCAGTTTTTGTCTTTTGATTGATTATGTGGTGGCATTTGGCCTTCGAATGATTGATTTTTTATTAGAACATAGAGACGAGTTAATGGAGTTGCCAGATGGTACAGCAAAAGACCTTGCGGTCTCCTACCTGACGAGTCCGATTGAAACCGTATTGTTCGCACTAGGACTCGAATTGTATCAATATGCACAACTGATCCTACTTGGTATTTTCGCTTATACAACCTTACAAACATGGAGAAAGTTAAAACCACATACGGTGGAAGATGCAAGCGAATACGGAGGATTAGGGAGTGCTTCCCTTTCTGATGAAGTAACCATTTTTGATGAACAAAATATTACTGCGGATAAGGAAGAAGAAGGCACTGTTTTAGCAGTCTATAATGATAAATTGATGATTCATAAGAAAAAAAGTCGGTTAAACCGAAATGTATGTGTAGCTGGTGGATCAGGGACAGGGAAAACAAAATGTTATATCTTAAACAATGTCGTGAATACGAAAAACAAATCGATTGTCGTGTCGGATCCCAAAGGGGAAATCTATGAACTTACTTCTCGTGAGAAGAGAGCGCAGGGGTATGAAGTGTACCTCATTAATTTTTCAAATATGGCATTATCCGATATGTATAACTCAATTGATTATGTAGGACTGGATGAAGATGCTGAAAAATTTGCAACGACATTGGTGTTAGGAGGAGAAGAAGGACCGCAATCGGGAGATAGTTTTTGGCAGGACCAAGCGATTTCCTTGATTACGGCAGGCATTTTATATGTACGGGAAAATCTGCCGAAAGAACAGCATTCGATGGACACGGTATACGATTTCTTGACAGAACCTTCTGAGAAACAATTAAAGAAACGATTTGCCAACTTAGAGGAAGATTCTTCTGCTCGTATGGCGTTTGGCGTGGTGAAGAATGCGACAGATAAAACATGGGGCGGAATTGTGAGTAACGCAGCGAAGGCAATGAAACTATGGAAATTAAAATCGGTTCGTACGTTTTCAAAACATAGTAGCTTTCAACTAGCGGATATTGGGAAACGTAAAATTGCCTTATATGTGGTCATTCCAGTAGCCGACCGTACGTATCGAGCATTAATCAATACATTTTTTGCTCAATTATTTCAAGAATTATATGCGTATGCGGATACGAATCATAATCGATTACATGTACCTGTGCGCTTTTTACTAGATGAGTTTGCGAACATCGGAAAAATTCCAGATTTTGCTGAGCGTCTATCTACGACACGTTCTTACGGTATAGAAGTATCCATCATTATACAGGCTATGGGGCAATTAATGGATCGCTATGGGGAAAAACAGACAGATGAGATCATGGCCAATTGTGATACGACCCTTTTTTTAGGAACAAATGACCTCGGCACAGCGAAATATTTCTCAGAACGACTGGGTGTGACGACCAAAAGGTTGCGAAATGATAGCCAAACACCGGGAGAATTCGATAGCAATCAACAATCGTATACCTACGTACAGAGACCGCTCAAGACACCCGATGAACTCTTGAATCAGATGGATGAGAATGAGTGCTATGTCTTCCGACGTGGGAAACTACCGATTCATGCGCAAAAAGCATGGGTAGACAATTGGTTTGCAGACCAAGTAGGAGAAAAGGCGGACATGGGATGGCATTTAAAAGAGAAGTCAGCAGAATCGAGTATACCAAAAGAAGAAAAGCCAAAAGAAACCGTAGAGTCTTCCCTTGTATCAGAAGATAAAAAACAAGAAGATAATCAAGACGAATCGCAAGCATCTGTATCAAGTGAAGGGGAACAACAAACAACAACGGAAACAACAGAAAGTGAGAAACAGAAGGAGGAACAAAACACCGAAGAAACTGTGCCCTTACCGATTACGGTGAAACGAGAACTATGGGGAGACGAGGTGTTACAACCTGTACAGGTAGAAAAGAAAAATGGACGGATACATGCTTCGTATACGATGGACTTAGAAGCAGATGAAGAAGGAGAAGAGGGCGTTCAGTTTCTTGTACAGAAGCATCCAGCTTGTATGATGACAGATATAGAGTTCGGTCCTCACCATGACGTAACGGAAACGGAAGAACAGTTTCTGATACAGGTGAAAGAAGCGATCCAGCAAATTACACTCAGTCTGATTTATAAAGAAAAGAAACGAGATTTTTCGCCAGTGGAACATATCGAAGAGAAAGAAGTGCAAAGAAGGAAAGAACAAAAAGAAAAAGCGGAGGTGTAGGCATGATTATTGTATTTGGGGATGGGACAGTAGAGGAAACAGCTACAGAATATGTGTATCGGTTTTCGAAAACAAAGTTAAAACAAGAAGCTCCATTTGACAAAATCAAACAAACCAAATCGTATTTGTTACCATGTACCTTTGCGGAAATTATACGAGGAGATGTGATACTTCGGTATGAAAAAGAACCCCATTTGTTATCGTTTTCTCGTATCCAACAAGAAAATGAAGCTATCAAACGTAAAGTGGTTTCTCGCTTGCTCCACCTATTCCAAACACATCAAGAAACCATGATCCTTCCCATTCCAGACAATATTTTTTACACGAAGAAAGGGGAAGTGAAGCTCATGTATCAAGCGATGGATCACATGCCTGTCATGGGATTTAATCGAAAAGATAGGCTGACCCATACGAAACGTTTACTTGCCTTTGCTTTTTCAAACGAATCATTTGAAGCGTATATGCTTCAGCCAGTAGAAATGGGGAATGAATTCTTACAATATATCTATCAATCTACAACATGGGAAGCGTTGCAAGAACTCATGCAAGAGCCTGAGGAAACGGAAGGAAAACAAAAAAAGAGAAAGAGAAACTGGTCATTCGCACCCTTCTCTTTCCCTCTTTCCACCAAGTTATGTGTCGCCTTGTTGACACTATCGGTTTCCTGTAATTTGTATGTTATCACAAAAGACAGTATCCAGCCAACGATGGTGAATGCGAAACAGGATGAACAAAGTGAAAAACAAAAGAAACAAATACAAATGCTAGAACAAGAGAAAACAAAGTTACAAAAAAAAATGCAGGATAAAGAATCGGAAATCAAAGAAATTGTGTAACTACTCAGCTTTTTCAGACAAAAAAGCAGGCCAAATACATGTTTCCGATTTGAAAACATGAAAAAAAATACT
>NZ_JAEHBI010000096.1:0-6479 GCF_016483705.1 Bacillus cereus group sp. N6 | reverse complement strand
AGTGGCTAGAATGTTCGGCGGCTTCGCTTCTTCCCGAGAGGCAAAGAGCGCCTCAAGGTCAGAAGCTCCATCCACCTTACATTCTGAGCGAGCCACTTTCGCTTTTTATTAACATTTGTTACAATAGTAAAAATAGAGGAGGGACGTTATATGCCAAAGGGTTCAGGTAAGGTTATTGCACAAAATAAAAAAGCATTTCATGATTATTTCATTGAAGAAACATACGAGGCAGGGCTTGTCCTTCAAGGAACGGAAATTAAGTCGATTCGCGCTGGACGCGTGAACTTGAAAGATGCGTTTGCACGTGTACATAATGGTGAAGTATGGGTACATAATATGCATATTAGTACGTACGAGCAAGGGAATCGTTTCAACCATGATCCGCTTCGCACGAGAAAGTTACTTCTTCATAAAAAAGAGATTGAAAAGTTAACGGGTGCTTCAAAAGAAACAGGCTATGCATTAGTTCCAGTTAGAATTTATTTAAAAAATGGATTCGCGAAAATGGCACTTGGTTTAGCAAAAGGTAAAAAGCAATATGATAAGCGTAACGATTTAAAAGAGAAAGAAGCAAAACGTGAAATTGCACGCGCGTTCCGTGATCGTCAAAAGATGTAATACAGATATTTACATTTGTAAAACGACGCGCGTATGTTATAATAACTTATGTAAGATTGTTGCACATTGAAAAACAGCTCTTAGTAGCTATCACGATATTTCTTCGTATGCTCCATTTTTATCATGGGGACGTTACGGATTCGACAGGGATAGTTCGAGCTTAGGTTGCGAGTCGAGGGGATCGGCCTCGTTAAAACGTCAAAGCCTATAATTGGCAAACAAAACAATCTTTCTTTAGCTGCTTAATTGCACTAAAGGTTCCTCCCTCCATCGTCCATGTGGTAGGGTAAGGGACTCAAACTAAGTGGACTACGCCGGAGTTCGCCGTCTGAGGGCGAAGGAAGAGAACAATCAGACTAGCAACTTGGAAGCCTGTCGATAGGCCGAAGAGTTCGCGAAATGCTAATATATCGACTACACTCGTAGAAGCTTAAGTGCCGATATTTTTGGACGTGGGTTCGACTCCCACCGTCTCCACCAATACATATTTGGTGGTTTTTTTATTTTGTATGATATGAACCATAACTTTGCCAGATTGGCGGGGTTATGGTTCTTTTTGTTTTGCGGTTTATAAAATGCTTAAGTTGATGGGGGAGGGTGGTACCCCTGAAACAGAAAATGAAGAAATAGTTATTGCTGATAAACAGGTAGATACTATAGCTACCTTTAATGATTACATAATATGTATTTAAATCTTCATATCCTTTGTGTTTCTATTCATATCTATTGTAAGATTATATAGAGTTCTCCTAATAAGCTGTTACAATGGCCTTTTTTAGGGGTTTCATATTTATAAATTTAAAAATGTTTTTTTGAGATAAATTGAAGTAGAGGTGAACCATCGGTGAGGCAGGTGTTAGTAATTAAGAATGAACGGTCTTTAGCAAAAAAAATCGTAAGCGGTTTAACGCAAGAGGGCCATTTCATTTTAAAACTTCACAATGAAAACCAAGGTTTAAATATAGCATATGAACAAGATTGGGATATTATCATATTGGATTGGGATTCATTAAGTATATCGGGACCAGAAATTTGTAGACAAATACGACTTGTTAAAACGACACCGATCATTATTGTGACTGACAATATTTCTAGTAAGGATTGCATAGCAGGGCTACAAGCAGGAGCAGATGATTATATTAGAAAACCATTTGTGAAAGAAGAATTAGTAGCAAGGGTTCAAGCTATTTTAAGGAGAACTGACTATATCCAGCAAAATGAGACAAACTTTTTTCAATTTAAAGATCTCTTTGTTGATACATCTAGCAATGTTGTGAAAAAAGGTAGCGAAAATCTCTCGCTTACGAAGCGCGAGTACGATTTACTTGTATTTTTAATTAAGAATAAAAATACAATATTGAGCCGTGAAATGCTTTTAAATCAAGTTTGGGGATATAACGTAGTAGTGAATCCAAATGTAGTAGACTTATATATTGGGTATGTAAGAAAAAAGTTAAAGTGTGAGAAGAGAGACAGGTATATTCAAACGATACATGGCAGAGGCTATTCAATGGTTGAATGATAAAAATAAGATAATAAAATAGTTTCTGTGAAATATGAAAAGAAGGAAACTATAAAAAGAAGATTGCTATTAGGAAATGGTCATTGTTTTGCAGTAGAAATCATGGTTTATAAGGTGTGAACCTATCAGTTAGTACGTGTGGGGATGGATTTGGTGGAGACCGTATCAAATTTATTTTTAATTTTATTAACTCACACCATTCACAAGATTTTCACAGAATTAATGACTATACTTATTTACAGGATGTTCAAATGAAAATGATTATCAATAGCAATTTAGATACATGAAAGTTACTATCTAATTCAATCTATGGACGTCATCATTTTCGAACTAAATTACATAATAAGGAGTATACGTATGAAAAAAACTATGCTTTTAAAATTAGTAAGTATTCTAGCAATTTTCACTTTAATGTTAGTAGCTTGCTCAGATTCAAGTAAGGAAACTTCGAAAGCTAATAAAGGTGATAGTAGTGATAAACCAAAAACGGTTGAAATCACTGATGCTCATGGAACTGTTAAAGTCCCTGTAAATCCAAAGAATGTAGTTGCTTTAGATAATAGAACGTTTGAAACTTTAGCTGATTGGGGAATTAAATTAGCGGCTGCTCCAAAGGATATCATGCCTGCGGATTCAGCATATAAAAAGGATGATTCAGTTAAAAATATCGGGAATCACCGCGAACCAAATCTTGAAATCATTGCAGCGGCAAACCCTGACCTTGTAATCGTTGGTCAAAGATTTGCTGATCATTACGAAGAAATCAAAAAATTAGTGCCAAATGCAGCTGTTATTGATCTTAATTTTGATGTTTCTGAGAAGGCTACTAAGCCTGGAGAAAACTTAGTAAAAGGACTTAAAGATTCTACAACTACTTTAGGAAAAATCTTTGCTAAAGATAAAGAAGCTAAACAATTAGTAGCTGATTTCGATAAATCTATTGAAAAAGCAAAATCTGCTTATAACGGAAAAGATAAAGTTATGAGTGTTATCGTTACTGGTGGAAATATTGGCTTTGCTGCGCCGCACTCTGGTCGCGTTTGGGGACCTATGTATGAAATTTTCGGTTGGACTCCAGCATTAGAAGTTTCAAATTCTACTGCAGGTCATAAAGGTGATGACGTTTCTGTTGAAGCTATCGCACAAACGAATCCTGATTGGCTTTTCGTATTAGATCGTGATGCTGCAACATCTGATGCAGCTAAGTCAACACCTGCTAAGGATGTTATTTCTAAATCACCAGCTCTTCAAAACACAACTGCTGTTTCTAAAAAACAAGTTGTTTATGCACCAGAAGATACTTACACAAATGAATCAATTCAGACTTATGTAGAGTTATTTGGAAATCTTGCAAAAACTTTAGCTAAGTAGTGTAAAGGGGTACGAAACAGTGTCAAAAAATATGATTTCTAGGGTTGAGAATATTTCTCAACCCCAGTTTTATAATCACAATAAAATATGGACAAAACCTTTTATAATAGCGGTTATAGTTGTTATAATTTTAGGGATTATATCACTGTTTACTGGAGTTTATGATATACGTGGACAAGAGGACGGAATGGAGATGTTTTTCATCACTCGTGTTCCAAGAACAGTTGCATTAATGCTTACTGGAGCTGCAATGGCGATGGCAGGACTCGTAATGCAACTCATTACACAGAATCGCTTTGTTGAACCTACTACAACGGGGACGATTGAATGGTCAGGCTTAGGCCTGCTTTTTGTGTATTTATTATTTCCTGCCCCGACTTTAGTTCAAAGAATGACTGGTGCAATCATTTTTTCTTTTATAGGAACTATGATTTTCTTTCTATTTTTAAGAAGAGTTAAGCTTCGTTCGTCTTTAATTGTCCCGATTATTGGATTGATGCTTGGAGCAGTTATTTCTGCAGTGTCTACTTTTTTGGGACTTCTTTTTCAAATGACGCAAAGTATTGAAACTTGGTTCGTAGGTTCATTTGCTAACATTCAGGTGGGAAGGTATGAATATTTATGGCTGATTGTTATCGTTACTTTGCTTATTTTTATGTATGCTAATAGATTGACTTTAGCTGGACTAGGAGAAGATGTCGCAACAAGCCTTGGCGTTAATTACAATAGAATTGTTCTTTTTGGGACTGGTCTTATCTCTGTTGCTGTTGGAATTGTTGCAGCTGTTATTGGACACTTACCTTTCTTGGGATTAATTGTGCCAAATATTGTTTCCATGTTTAGAGGGGATGATCTTAGAAGTAATTTACCTTGGGTTTGTGTGATTGGAATGGGGACAATCACTGCCTGTGACATCATTTCTCGGACAATTATAAAGCCTTTTGAAGTCCCTGTTTCTTTAATACTTGCAACAGTGGGAGCGGTCGTGTTTATTACTATTCTATTGAGACAAAGAAAACCAAGGAGGCTGCGATGATCACATTAGATTATAGAAATAAAGAAAATGTCGAAGTCGATTCTAGCCTTCATAATGAAAGTAGATCAGCTAGTGCTTTTCGTTCTAAGAAGGAGGCAAGACGTTATTGGATTGTACTGACAACATTGATTGCTTTAGGTCTCCTTTCTTCATATGGACTTTTAGTTTATAACAATCCAGTTCCGATAGATTCACCTTCTTTTATCCCGGTTGTTAAGAGACGGATAGTAGCTATTGTTGCAATGATTATTGCTGCAGTTTGCCATAGCTTATCGACAGTTGCTTTCCAATCTATTACGAGCAATAAGATTATTACTCCTTCACTTTTAGGTTTCGAATCACTTTATTCAGCAATTCAAACGAGTACAATATTCTTTTTTGGTGCTAGTGCATTAATAAACTTTAATGGAATTGGGTCATTTTTATTTCAAGTTGTTGTGATGGTCTTCATGAGTTTGATACTTTATGGATGGTTACTTTCCGGTAAATACGGGAATTTACAACTTATGCTTTTAGTTGGAATTATTATTGGCACCGGGCTAAATTCTGTGTCAACTTTCATGAGAAAACTACTTGCGCCTTCAGAATTTGATATTTTACAAGCGAGATTATTTGGTTCTGTTAATCATGCAGACCCTGCATATTTTCCTGTTGTAATTCCTATGATCATAATTGTAGCGTTATTAATTTTTGCTCATTCTAAGAAGTTGAATGTTTTGTCACTAGGAAAGGATGTTGCTACTTCTTTTGGGGTTAAATATCAACCTAGTGTAATTTATACGCTTGTGTTAGTAGCTATTTTAATGTCTATCTCAACAGCTCTAATTGGGCCACTTACGTTCTACGGCTTTTTAGTAGCAACTTTGAGTTATCAAGCGGCGTCAACTTATGATCATAGATATATTTTCCCAATGGCTTTTGCTATAGGATTTTTAATAATGACGAGTGCATACTTTTTAATGTATCATGTATTCCATGCTCAAGGTGTAGTTTCAGTTATTATTGAATTATTTGGTGGAATCATATTCTTAACTATAGTTTTAAGGAAGAGGGCTTTATGATAAAAATCGATAATGTTAAAAAGTTCTATACTGATAAGGTGAAAATAGGACCTTTGGATATTGAAATACCAAAAGCGGGCTTTACTTCTTTAATTGGACCAAATGGCGCTGGAAAGTCTACGACACTATTGATGATTGGAAGACTTTTAGATATGGATGAAGGCCAAATTCAAGTAGCGAATATGGATGTTTCTGAATCCAAATCAAAAGACTTAGCAAAAATTTTGACTATATTGCGACAAGAAAATCATTTTGTAACGAGGCTTACCGTTAGACAACTAGTTGGATTTGGGCGCTTTCCTTATTCAAAAGGAAGATTAACTAAAGAAGATGAGGTTATCATTTCTAAATATATCGATTTCTTAGATTTAACTAGTTTAGAGAATAGATATTTAGATGAGCTTTCTGGTGGTCAAAGACAAAGGGCATATGTAGCGATGGTATTGTGCCAAGAGACTGAATATGTGCTATTGGACGAGCCTCTGAACAACCTTGATGTTGCGCGCTCTGTTCAAATGATGGAGCATTTGAGACGTGCAGCTAATGAATTCGGAAGAACAATTTTGACTGTTATGCATGACATAAATTTTGCAGCTAAATACTCTGATAAAATTTGTGCTATGAAAGATGGACAAATTGCTGCTTTTGGAACAGTGGAAGAGGTTATGGACCCAACACTTTTGACAGATATTTTTGAAACAAAAATAGAAATTATCAATGGTCCTTATGGGCCAATTGCTGTTTATTAGTTACAAAATGAGTATGCAAAAAAAGCTGCTGTCTATATTTTATAGGTGAAGTGACCCCTAAAAGTTAGACACGGTTATTTCATTAGGCAGCTTGATAAAAGTGAGTCCGGTATTGCACCGGG
>NZ_JAEHBI010000095.1:0-7183 GCF_016483705.1 Bacillus cereus group sp. N6 | reverse complement strand
AAATGACTTTTCGATCGACCATATTATCACCTCCACACTGTTTGATATACTCAGTATTTACAAATGAGAGGCATATGGAACTAGTAAAATTAAGAAAGCTTCCGTGAGGAAGCTGAGTAGTTACATTATTTTTATAATTTTTTAGGAGAAAGGTACATATTAAGAAATAATATAAATATATGCAAAAGAAATTGTTTAAAATGTCTATTATAAAATTTGTGAAAAATAGTGGTTTGAGAATTTTATCAGCAATTATAAGAGTTATTGGCACTATATTCTTTCTACTTATATTGCCAATAAGGTATTTCTTAGGGCTTAGATCATCTACTAAGAAGAATAAGAAATAGTGGGGGTAAAATAGAAATGAAGGAATGAAGTATGTAACGAAGATATAATTGTGGTAATTTTCACATTCTTCATCCTTCTAAAAATATATGAGGCAACAACAGATGTAGGTAGGGTATTTTTATATTAGTATCATCTGTTATTTAACCATTTATAGTATGCATATTTCTGATTATTTAAACCTCAAAATGCAAATTAGTGAATGCATCCTATTTGAAAGTTTTATCTAGCTTCTCAGATGTAGGAATGCTTTTTTATTTTTTGTTGCTAAATTGAAAAATTGTATTTCTTTATGCACGAATCTAACACTTACTTGTTGCATGTTTTTCTAAACTTTAAATTAAAGTGACAAATTTCACATACAATTCACAGTAGTACTACCGGTAAAGAGTCCTTTTGATTAAGCGGATTCTTTAATATTTATTATTGAATCAGTCGGTTAGCTTGCTAATTCAGTTATATTTTTGATGTTACTTTGTACTTAAGAATATTTGAATATCGTCTAATTCTCTTCGAGTCGGAACAACTGATATTTGAAAAATAGGCAGCTGCATTTTTTCTAATGGAATGGTGCTGATAATCCCATCTATATCTAATTTTTGAAGATCACATTTATAAATATCTAGTACCTCTTCTGGTACAATAAATAAGTTATTACCAAACTCATGATAGAGTACACCTTGTATATATCTATTCCATAAAATAGAATCACCTAAGTATAAAAGTACTTTTTTACGATATTTTTTTGATAACTGAAATGTTGCTTCTAATTGTAACGTAATAGCTAGAGTATCCTCCTCATTGGCACGAAAGATAAAAGGGTGCTCCTTCACCCATTCTGTATAGACAGAACAGACTTTTTGAAAAGTTGTAGCATGTTTTTGTTTTACTAGCTCATGCCATTCAAGTGTAGGTGATGTGATAGTAGGAATAAATTGATTTCGGTATGAAATCTGTCTAATGTATTGTAATAAACAAAACAATAATTCTTCATCCTGACAAAAGGTTGTATCGAACACTAATTCTAAACGTTCTACTAAATCTTGTGCATATTGATATACAGTGGCTTCCCCTGTATAAAACTGTTGTAACATTTCTTGTTTAAATTGATTTCGATTAGAATGGGCAAACATACAACAATTCACAGCAATTGTAATTAAAACTTGATCTGCTTTTGTTAATAAAATTCCACATAGGGTAGATGGAAGAGTTTTAATTTTGCGATAGAAAGATGTTTCCATTATAAGCGCTTCATGAATAGGTAATATTTTTATTTGATATCCTTGTTTTTTTCTTCGAATTGCAACGGCCAATAAATAGGCAAATCTTTGTTTATAGCTTGGATAGAATTGAATATCTAGTTGCTTTTCGATGTGTGAAATATAAGAAAAAACGCCTATTTCTTCAGGAAAGGGCCATTCTTCCCATCCATAAGTTGTAAAATATAGTTCGTAAAACATATATACGATATGTGCTTCTTTTCCCACAATACGTAACGGCTTTTTAAATAACTCTAAATCAAAATAACGGAGATATTTTTGAATACTACGAAGAATGGGGGATAACGTAGAAACTTGTACATATAACGTATCAGCTAATTGTGCTACAGTATGAATATCCCCTTGTAGTAATTGAGATAAAATACGAAACCGCATATCTTCGCGCTTAAAGAAAGAATATATACTGGTTTGAGACGAATGAGGTGGTTTGTATAATTTTACTCCTTTCCCCTTTATTACTTGTATGCGCCAATCGGATGGTAATTGATCTTTTAGATAGTATAAATCTCGCCGAACAGTTTTCACAGCACAGTGAGCATACTCTGCAATCTCTTCTAACCTATGCCATTTTTGATCTTGTAATAGGATGTTGATAATTTCTTGTCGTCGTTGTTGCATAAACATAGTCTATATCACCCAGTTCCCTCCCATATGACTGGATGTGCTCCTTTCTTTTTTTGTTTAGTATAATCAAATAAATAATAAATACAAGTTTTTTATTTGGAGATACATTATTTATTGAATATATCTTGGCTTTCTTCCCGTTTATATTAGGAACCCCTATTTAGAGAGGGAAAACACCTTCCGTTTTTATAGAGAACGGCTTTGTTTCATACGTTTTTCAAGGGAATATTAGACAATATATATACAGCAATAAAAGAATTATGGATCGATTATTTCACATGAATAACCAAACTCATTTAAAGTGATATATTACATCCGTAGTCAATATTTATCCTTACAAGGTAGTTTATCATTAAAATCAATCCAAAGACCTATACAGTCAAATCTGAGAATCGTGTGAATTGAAAATGATAATCACGTTGGTTCGTTATACCAATATGATTATCATTTTTGGTTTTAAAATACAACATAAACTTAAATATGCAAAAATACATATTTAAAACTGGTGATTATTGTAGAGGTGAAAACAAAAAAAGTTTGAAAAATAAATTGAACTACTCAACACTTAACATTCTTATTGAAACGATTCATGCTCTATATACAAAAACATTCACAATAAAAATCTATGCATAGAGTAAATTGTTTTTAGGTAATATAGTAAGAATATAACACGTGATAGTTTGGTGAATTAGAATAAACCACGAAGGAAATTTATATAGGAGAAGTGTATATAATTGTTGATATGCAAAGAAGATAAAAGTATATATATTTAGCTAAAAAAATAGAGGATGTGTAATATTTATGACAATTGGCCATTTTCCAAGTACATCTATAGCCAATAATATAAAAGAGGTTCAATCTATTTTTCATCATGCCTCAGATCTAATCATTCAAAATATTTGTGTGAAAGATGGCACCTTTTACAGTAGTGTACTTTATTTAGATAGCTTAACAAATAAAGAATTTTTGCATAATCATATCATAAATCCACTACGTCACCATTTTTCACAAACACATAAAGATGCTTCTGATATTGTTGGATATAAAGGGATTGTTCATTCACTGACGGATATCGAAAAATATTTGCTTGAGGGAAAGAGCATTTTACTTATTGAGGGTAACCACCAAGGATATTATTTTGATACAGCTACTTGGCCGGAAAGATCTCCACAAAATTTTCATAGTGAGTTATCAATTAAAAGTACCCAACAGAGTTTTGTAGAAAGTCTCACTCAAAATATTGCTTTAATACGACGTTACATTCCAACTGCAGATTTAATTATTCATGATATGAAACTAGCTCGTCAACAAAAGAATAGTAGTGCAATACTGTATTTAAAAAAGGTAGCTGCTGATGACATATTATCAGAACTCATAAAACGTTTAGAAAAAATCCCCGTGGATTTCATTATGAATATGAATGAAATCGTGGAATATATTGAGGATGATAACTATTCTCCATTCCCACAGTTTCTTCTGACAGAACGTCCTGATTTAGTCGCTGCACATCTTATGGAAGGTGGTATTGCTCTTCTTTTAGATAATTCATCACAGATATTATTGGCTCCTGTGAAATTCGTTTCTTTTTTTCAAATTATAGATGACTATGGTTCAAGGTGGTATATCACTTCTTTTATCCGATTATTACGTTTTTTTTCATTTATCATCGCTCTTTTCTTGCCATCTATCTATATTGCTTTACTTTCCTTTCATTTTGAAGTTATTCCTATACAACTTTTTTTTTCGATTGCAGAATCAAGAGCACAAGTTCCTTTCCCTACTATATTAGAGGCGTTCTTGATGCTAGTAGTATTAGAATTAATGAGAGAAGCTGCCATACGACTACCTGCACCCATTGGTCCTACAGTAGGAATTGTTTCTGGTACTATCATTGGACAAGCTGCTGTTCAAACGGGCCTTGTAAGTAATGCTATGGTGATTGTCATTGGCGTTACAGCCCTTGCTTCATATATACTTCCAAATTACGATATGGGAACAGCTGTTCGATTGTTACGGTTTCCTTTAATGGTACTGGCCACATGCTTTGGGCTAGTCGGAATTATCATAGGATGGATGCTATTACTTATACATCTCATCAGTTTAGAATCATTAGGCACACCATATGGAAGGCCATTTGCACCACTTTATTTTAAAGAATTGAAAGATTCTTTTGTTCGTTTTCCTTTAAAATTTATTCACAACAAATGTAATAGGTGAGAATATGCAAAATAAAAAAACTTCTATAACTGTTATGCAATATATTTTTATTATACAAGGTACACAAATTGGACCAGGAATATTATCTCTTCCAAAAGTTATAGCAGAAAAAGCAGGACCAGATGGTTGGATATCTATATTAATAGGTGGGATTATGTCTATTTTAGCCAGTATCTTATTTATCCTTGTTGCTAAGACCATCCCACATGATTCTCCGAGTATTTTATTAGATAGATTATTTGGAAAGTATGTAGGAGGAGGAATCCGATATATATATATCCTATATTTTTATTTTTATTTTTGGATTGTATTGGTTAAGAGTATGCTATTCACGAAAAATTGGTTTTTATCTAATACGCCAGATTATGTAATTATATTTTTATTTTGCGTTCCTACATATGTACTGCTCAAAAAAGGGCTTCAAATAGCGGGAAGGTATTGTGAGCTTATATTTTTCATGACGATTTGGTTGCCATTTATTTTATTCTTGCCGTTCTCAGAGGGGAATTTGTTACATTTTTTACCAATTTTGAGAGATGGTTTTACTCCCGTTTTACAAGCCGTTCCGACTTTAATTTACTCCTATTTAGGATTCGAAATTTGTTTCTTTTTATATCCTTTTTTAGAACAAAAAAAGTATGCAATTCATGGTGTTATTATAGCTAATATTATTACTATGTCCGTATATACACTTGTAACGATTATTTGTTTTTATACATTTAGTCCCAATAGCATTACTCAATTTACGCAGCCAATATTAAACTTATTAAAATTAATTGAATTTCGATTTTTAGAACGCTTCGATATGATTTGGCTAAGTATCTATTTATTAGTCGTTTCTACATCGTGGATTGCGTTTTTACAAGGGGTTTTATTACTGATAAAAGGTTCTGATACCCAAAAAATCTTCCCTCTTCTGGGATTATTGCTAACAGGGGGGATAGCGGTAATTATAATTTCTCCATCTTGGCTACAATCTGAGAGTTACCAAAATATTATATCCCATATAGGATTTATAGTAGCTTATATTTTCCCGTTTATTTTTTGGTTATATAGCAAAGTTTACCACAAATACATAAGAAGGTGATGGGATTGAAAAAGATATTTGTTTATATATTCTTATTTTGTTTTTTTCTCACCGGCTGTCGAGATTATCGTAATCTCGAAGATATATCACTAGAATTTGTCATGGGGTTAGAAATAGATGAAAAAGATCAACTTATGGTGTATACATCTAGCCCGACTTTTAAAAAAGATACTCTGGTCAAAGAAGTTAGTAATAAGGTGCCTGCGGACACCATACGAAATTCTCGAGAAAAATTAGATGAAAAGGTAATTGGGATGATTGATGGAAGCAAAACTCAAGTCATTTTAGTAGGAGAAAACATAATCAAGAAAAAAAATTGGATTCGTTACCTAGACGTTTTTTATCGTGATGCAAGAAATTCCACAACGCCTCGAGTAATAGCTATTAAGGGCTCTATGGATAAAGTTTTCTTTCATTTTCACAAGCAACAGCCTCAATTGTCTCTTTATTTAAAAAAATTATTAGCAACATCCTATCAACGAAATAATACCGTGTCTACTCATTTACAAACACTTCGAGATCAACAATTAGAACAAGGAATTACTCCTAGTATTACTAGGATGGATGTAAAACAGCAACTTCGTATAAACGGAACTATATTACTCGATGATTTTATGAAAAAACGTATCGAGCTCTCAACCACCGAAACAAAACTTTTGCGAATTTTACAAGGAAAAATACATGATGAGCTCCCATTTTCATGTGAACTGTCTTCAAAAAATCAGGAAGTATCAAAAGAACGAGTTAGTTTTTCTATTCGCGATAGTGTTAAGCGTGTACATGTTAAATCTAACGAAAATTTTTCTTTTTATATACCTATATATTTAGAAATAAATATTACAGAATTTTCTCCTTCTTTTACTACTACACAAGATATTCACACTATTGAGCAAAGGATTGAAAATGCAATGAATATACAATATAAAAATTTGATAACCAAAATACAATCTGCCCATATTGATCCCATTGGTTTAGGCTTATATGCTAGAGCTTATGCCTATCCTAAATGGAGGAAAGTAAGCAATCATTGGGGAGATGCACTTACCAAATCAAAAATACAAGTAAATATTAAAATTAAAATAATGAACAAAGGAATTATTTCATAACCAAAGGCTGCTAAAGAGGAGAATTAAAATTGCCGAAAAATTTAGTACAGATATGTCACATTTAGAAAAAACTTAAGACTTCGATAGAAATTTTCCTTTATTCGATTCAGCTAAACTGTTAATAATTGGGATACTTCCCATTACATTCCCACGAACGGCTTGAAGCGAGAGATTCCTATGTATGGAAACCTAGGATATCCCTGTAGTCTCTACGATTAAAAGACACATTGCTTTGTTTGTATTAAGATTGAGCGATTTCTATCGCAATGTGCGTGACAAAAAGGGTACTACTAAATTGGATCGTGTTGATTCTTTATAAGTACCTTTCTAAAAAATAAGCACATGGTTAATCGTAAAGTGATTGCAACAAATCCTTTTTTCGCATAAATATTGGTATTAAAATCTAATTTTAAGCATAGAAAGAAAGTATACAACAATATATGTTGTCAGGCTGTGGAGAAAGTCTTCTCCACAGCCTGTTTTTGTGTCTGAACCTCTTTTTATGTGTCAACACTGATAAAAAG
>NZ_JAEHBI010000094.1:0-7542 GCF_016483705.1 Bacillus cereus group sp. N6 | reverse complement strand
AAAAGCAACAATCTCAAGCTGCTTAACGAATAAAATGTCTCTGTTTGATTTGTCTATTTTCTTGACATAGTACCAATCTTGGTTGGCAAGTGGTGTTTGGAAAAGAAGAAAAGGAAGAGAAAGAGAATCAAAAAGAACAACCTCTTCCTCTTGTAGAACAAGGGCAAGCTGTCGAGACGAAAGAAATCGAGATTCGTGAAGGAAAAACGCAACAGCCTACATTATATACAGAAGGACAATTGATTACGTTAATGGCGAAACATGATATTGGCAGCGAAGCAACGAGATCAGGAATCATTGAAAGAATCAAAACACTTTTGTACATTCAGATTGAAAAGAATACCGTACATGTGACCGACAAAGGGAAAATGATGGTAGAAGCGATTAAAGATACCGCAATCGGTTCACCAGAATTGACCGCAAAATGGGAAGCGTATCTAAAAGGAATTGGGGAAGGGAAGAAAAAGGATAAGCCGTTTGTAGAAACCTCCAAAAAGTTAGCACAGAAACTCATCAACGAAGCACAAGACTAAGTAAACACATGGTCTATAGATGATTTTATAGAGAATAAAAAATCAGAACATCATTTAGGAGAATGTCCGTCTTGTGGAAAGCCAGTCGTAGATAAGAAAACGATATATGGCTGTTCTGGATATGCGAAAGACAATCCAAAAAGTTGTAGGTTTTCTGTTTCGAAAGAATTTTTAGGGCAGAAGATTAGCGAAAGTAATCTGGTGAAGTTGTTAGAGGGGAAGAAAACGACGTTATTAAAAGGATTGAAGGGTAAATCAGGAAAAGAATTTGATGCGTATTTAAAATTAGATGATGGCAACATTCAGTTTGTATTTTCGAAGAAGAAGAAAGGACATGAAAAACTTATTTGGGTAAATAAAATATTTTGAGGGTTTTTCCTTTCTTTTTTGGCAGAAGCTAGCTGGGGGTATGGGGGCTAGTCCCCATGATTGACGTATCGATACATGAAATACGTGAACTCAATGGACGATAGTACAGGCGGTTCGGCACGTACAATATTACGTGTAAGCTGAAGGCCCTAAAGATGTCCTTTTTTGTCGTCAGCTTAGCAACGATACGTTGACGTGCCGAAAAAAGTTGGGCAAGGATGAAGATGGCTGCGGAACAACGTGAAGTGGCCTATCTTCAAAGATGGAGATTTTCTGAAGAGAAACGGAAGAAAATACGACCTGTTCCTGGCGGAACTTTTAGCTTTTTGGGTATAGGTTCTTTTATTTCCTCTTTTACCGTACCTATGTAATAGGGAGCGGTGATGGAATAAGCGGAAAGGCTTGCAATATATGTTATAATAATCGTATCTATCTATTTGAGAAGAGTGGGGGAAGAACTGTGAAACATCATGTTATCGAGAATCGTCAAATTCTCCAAACCAATAAGAAGTGGTCACATCTCACACAAAATCAGAAGAATTTGATAGCAGAATGGTTACGAGAAGAATATCGAAGTTTTATTATCATATATTTACGAAAGCCGAAACGTTATGAAGAGGAATATATAGTAGATACTGTAATGGAACGGATTCACGCACGTGGTATTTGGATACCATATGGAGAAGTAAAGATGTACTTTGCATGTAAAAAAGGCAAATGGTATCGGAAATTAGAAAATGAGTTTGAAGATAGAAGAAAAGAAGAAGAATAAAAAGTCATGTTACAGAAGGAAGAAGTGGGAATCTTGTTTATATAGTCGGAATATTCATTTCTTTTTCCTGTGGGTAGTAAAAATGTGGTACGATAGAAGTGACATGATATATGTATAGTATGATTCCAGTTCATTCCTATAGGATTGAACTGGAATTCTTTTTCATTGGATCATTCAGGATTGGCAATATATAAAGAAAAACGGAGGGGAGGATAAAAATGGAAGTACAGCGAGTGCTGCAAGAAGAAATTCGTGAAAAAAAGCGAACCGCTTCCGGTGTTCATCATAAAACAGGAAAACGGGGATATGTTGGAAAGATGTTATTTCCTACTGATATGCTGAAAGGAAAAGAGAAACGAAGCTACCAAAAAGCATCGAAGGTGGAGATTTCAAATATGTATGAAACGATGATGAGTCGGGCGGAATTTGAAGCGTTGCCTGTGGGACAGCAAAAGCAAATGTTACAGGGCTATCGGATACACTTTCATCTGAAGGACATTCTAAAGCACTGGAAAATGAGCACAGCTACGTTATATACATTAATCAAGGAGTTAGAATTGCCTGCTCTTCCCAAGGAAAACGTATTAGCAAAACGAAAAGAATCACGTCAGAAAAATCGGAGAACAAGTAAAGAAACGAAGCAAAAATCAATGGAATCCGTGCTACCAGTAGAACAAATTTCTCTTTTTGATACAGATTCTGAAGTGGTGCACCGTATAGCAGCAGCTGTACCTGTACAAGGATATCGCACGATCTTATCAGGTGTATACAGCTCCGAAGAATTAATCAGTCGCCTATTGAAAATGGGTGCCTTATTAGAAGGAGAAGAAAACATGTTTCGTGTACAATTGGTGATAGAAGAACAAGAGAAATAAAGGATTGAATGTTATAAATGAAAAATCGAGGAGAGAATGTCAGTTGAAATCAACAGGAATCTTACGTAAAATAGCCCCTTTAGGACGGGTTGTGATACCGAAGGAAACAAGAAAAGTGCTGGGGATAGAGGAAAAAGATTCGCTAGAGATATTTGTAGAGGGAGAAACAGTTATTTTGCAGAAATATAAGGGATATGACGTTTGTCCCATCACAGGAGAAGTATCTTCTCAACCTATAAAAGTAGCGAATGGGAAACTGACGTTGAGTCCAGAAGGAGCGAAACAGCTTATGCAGGAATTAGAACAATACCTTGTAAGAGCCTGAGACGAAGGGGGAATAAAACGTTGGAAAGACAACCACCAGTACTACAAAAGGAAAGAGCTAAAAATACGGTATCATGTCAGGAACAAGTACTACAAGAAGCCGTACAAAGAAAAAAGAGCATGACAATGATTTTAGTAAACGGCTTTCATATCAAAGGAACAATAAGAGGGTATGATGTATATTCGATTTTGATAGAAGTGGACGGGAAACAACAGCTCATTTATAAACATGCCATTTCAACAATCCGATTATAAAAGAAACAGAAGCATGAATCTTGATGATTTCATGCTTCTGTAGAATGATAGACAGATACATATTTAGTTGTTTACCGCTTCTTTTAATTGTTTACCGGCTTTAAAGGCAGGTGCTTTTTTCGCAGGAATGATAAGAGCCTCCCCAGTAGTTGGATTCCGTCCTTCTCGTGCAGCACGCTCTCGCACTTCGAATGAACCGAATCCGATTAATTGTACATTGTCACCATTTTGCAGAGCTTCTTGAATGGACGCTAATATGCTATCTACCGCAAGACTTGCTTGTGGTCTTTTTAGTCCGGTTTTTATTGCTACTGTTTGAATTAATTCTGTTTTATTCATCAGGCACCTCGTATTATCTTTATTATGTGAGTCTTAGTATAAAGCGAAAAAGAGAACGGTGCAAGGTAGTTTGTGTGCTGTCCATGATATAACAGAAAAAGTATGTTATATTGAGAAAAAAATCTTGTCCAAAAGGAATGGAGGAGAAAAAAGAGTATGAAAAATGTTTTTCACACAGAGCGAAGTGATTTGGAACGTATTTCAGAAATGCTCAAGGTATTAGCACACCCTATCCGTCTCCAAATGGTACATCATTTGTTAGAGAAAAAGTCTTTGAATGTTACGGAATTACATCGGTATTTAGACATGCCACAATCCACTGTTTCGCAACATCTCGGTAAGTTAAAATCACATAAAGTCGTAGCATATGAGCGAAAAGGATTAGACGTATTTTATCGAGTGGACGATGAAAAAGTGAAACAAACGCTGAAGATACTTATAGGCTAAACAGATAGATTCATTTATATGCCTAGTCATGTACGGATGAAAATAATGACCGAGGAGGGGATTATTCTATGAGTGGGAATTCACATTACAATTATATAACAATAAAAGAACTTATCTTTATCCATGCCTATGTAACCGGGGAAGAAATCCCATCTTTACAAGCATTACAAATACTCAAACAGTTTGCTCCTGAAGAAATACCAGGCACAATTAGAGAAACGCGTCGGTATCGTATACGGAAAAATGGGGAAGAATTGTTCCAATACTATAGACAGAAACATCCGAAATTATTTGAGAAACAAAGATTATACACGTATGAAGAGTTGAAACATCGAGCGGTATATGATTATTCCTCTTATTTGACGATTCATCTCTAATCCAGATGGGTCACTACGTATGTATTCTGTTCTAAAAAACAGATAAAACGCCTATTTTTTTGTGAAGAATTTGAAAAACGACTCCTCAGATGGATTTTTAACGAAAGAAGACGACCAAGAGAATTACTATAAAAAAACGTTAAACGCTAAAAATAAGGTAATAAAGGCGTTTAACGTAATTAAGATAAAACAAGCTGATTATGCAGGGTTATATGCATGTTTAAGTGGCAAAAAAAATAATTTCACGCACCGTATTGTAAAATAACTAATAATCACTAATAAAGTATCACCAAAGGTTGCGTCATTCCTTCCTTATCCGCTACAATAGATATAGAATACAAAGAAAAGAAAGGTGACTCACTCTATGAATCAACCTTTAGTGAATTTACGCGTCGATTATGCTTTCAAGCAATTATTTGGTGTACAAGGACAAGCGGAATTACTGATTTCTTTCTTAAATGCAATCTTGCATGAGTCATTATCTACACCGATTGTATCGTTGAAAATTGAAGACCCACATCTCCATAAAGAATATGAAGAAGATAAATTATCCATACTAGATATATTAGCTACACTTCAAGATGAAACCAAGGTGAACGTGGAAATCCAGTTACGAAATACACAAGAGATAGTAAAACGTTCCCTGTATTATTGGAGTAAACTGTATACATCTCAATTAGAGCAAGGAATGCCCTATCGTTCTTTACGGAAAACGATTGCGATTAATCTATTAGATTTTGATCTCTTTCCTCAATATGATGATATGCATACAGTCGGACAATTTTGGAGTCAACAACACAAGGAAGTGTTACTCGAGGATTTGGAAATCCATTTCATTGAAATTCCGAAATTGCTACAGCAATGGAGAGAAGAAAAAATTAATCCGTGGGAAAATGAATTCGCTCGTTGGTTACTTTTACTACCAGCGCATGAAGATGAACATTTAACCCACACGTTGGAGGATATAGCCATGAAACAAGATCCAATGTTACAGAAGGCAATCCACAAATGGGAAAATATGAGTCAGAGTAGCTCTTTCCGTCTCGCATATGAAGCACGTGAAAAAGTGTTATTTCATGAACAAGCTAAGTTAGCACATGCACGTGAGGTTGGTATAGAAGAAGGTATGGAAAAAGGAAAACAAGTAGGGAAAGAAGAAGGGCTTCAAGAGGGGATAGAAAAAGGGAAAATCCAACTTATCCGAGGCATGCATAAAAATGGCATGGATATCGAAGATATTGCGAAGTTTACGAATATGGAACTGTCGGAAATACGCCATATTTTAGACAAGTAAAGTGTACCGTACACTTTTTCACAAGGTTAGATGATTCTTTAGGGCCATCTGAACCTGAAGAACTAATATCAAAAAATAAATTGAATATTCAAAAAACTCAGACCGAATGAATCCAGTTATGTTATAATTAGCGTAACCGATATACTGTACTACCTTTTGCTCCCTGATTTGTATAACAAGTCAGGGAGCTTTTCGTATGCTTCATGTTCTACGATTCTTTTTTTAGTGGATTCCCATATAAAAGTAAAATATTGAAAATACTGGGATTCTTGGCATTTTTGTATATAAGAAATAATAGTAATAACGACTATTATTTCTCCCGTGCAAGAGGTTCAATCGTTACATTTCTAAAAATAAATTTATACTATTTTAGTATGCCATAGAAGGTGCTTCTTTTCAAATTATTTTCCATGTGAATATTGATTTGCATACTCTGCATAACGCTTTACTGATAGATGAGAAAGGAATCCTGTTCTTTTTATGACTTCCTCTGTAGACATATTTCTTTCTAGACAGCGTAGAATATAGGTATTCCGTAAGTGCTGTGCTGAAATTCCTTTTCTCAGTTGCGCTCGGGCTACTTCTAATCGAATCATCTTTTGTACAGCAATGGCTGTTAGTGCTTTCGGAGCATCATTGTCATACACCCAACGAAATGTCCCTCGTGTAAAATCAAATGCAACCAATAACGGATCTGTACTATGATATCTAGGACGAACTGGTTCAGGTATCGTTTTATAGTACGTAAATAAACGTATCTTATCCTCTTCCTTTAACATGACCCTTCTCTCGGTCCCTTTGTTATGTAAAACAGTAATCATGTTCTTTCCAAAGTGCACCTGTTGCATTTGTAACGATACGAGTTCTTGTAGTGTGAGCCCATAATCCAAAAGAAGTGATAGGATGGATACATTTCGATCTATGAGAAGCGGTCGAACGGAAAGTTGTTCTTCTGACAATCCTTCAGGAGAAGAAAGAATGTTTTTCAGTTTTTTCTCTTCTTCCTTCGTAATAAAGTCCTCCTTGCGTAGGGCACGATTCGGTGGAGTAATTCCCTGCATTTCTACAATAGGACTTGGAATATCCAAGAACTGATACAATTTCTTTAACACGACTGCTATGCGATGAATGGTTTTCTCTCCATACTTTCGTTTGTATATGAGTTCCTGAAAATAGGCTTCAAAATCCTCTTTATCTATCTTGTTCCATAAGTTCTTTTCTTGAAAACGATTCGAGGTTTGCAGCCATCTTCCAAAGTCCTCAATATCATAGACATATCGTTTAATTGTGGATGCCTTTCTTCCACGACTAGATAAAAAGAAAGAAAAATTTTGTAAGGTATCCTCAAATTCTTTTTTATTCATGTACCTATCACCTCACTTTTTCTGTATGATCTTAGTCCTGTACAATTTTCATTTCAGCCTAGCCGGGTATTTCCAATCTCGCTTATCTTGTTTATCAGGTTTTGTTTTTGGCTTCTTTCGCTCTATTTTGTTCTCCACCTGATTTTGTTGTTCTAATGTATCTAACTTTGTTTGCATTTTCTCCATCTGTTCTTTTACTTCTTTAAGCTCCAGCTTGATTTCTGATAACAACCTTAAAATTGCATCACCTTTATTCATAAAAATAACCTTCCTTTGTAGGATGAATATTTTCTCAATGTAAAGAAGATTTAATTTTCAGTATTTTTAGGTATAATAAAGAAGAATAACTGTCATTATTTCCTTCTCAAAGGACGGACTATGCCAATAGAACCGTTCTTTTTTTATGTTGATCCTTTTTATTATCTAGAAATTCATTATACTATGAATTTGAGTGACTTTCATTTCATCTTTTATCTATGGGCAGATTATTTCAATAGTCTGTTCTTTTTCGTTCGTAAAGGTACACCTTTTGGAACTGGATGAAATCTATGAAAATTCAGTTCCTAAACATTGAATTTCTATTTTAGGAACGG
>NZ_JAEHBI010000093.1:0-7593 GCF_016483705.1 Bacillus cereus group sp. N6 | reverse complement strand
GTATTTTTTTTCATGTTTTCAAATCGGAAACATGTATTTGGCCTGCTTTTTTGTCTGAAAAAGCTGAGTAGTTACGAAAAAAGTTTTTTATTGATATAACACCATTAATTGCTTTTGGTAGTAATCGTATTGTAGAAGATATTATAGCTAAGAATTCCGCACCTATTAATATTTCTTAAATTTCTGATTTTTCAGGAACTGACAGGTCAAATATGAGCAAATTTATTAATGCTCTTAAAAGAAAAGGTCTTTTGTTTAAATATGAATCAGGTTTAGAGGGAAATAACGCTAAAGTATATGTATTATTTATAAATCCACACTTTATCTACTTAGGGGACAAAGATAATGTAAATAAAGCATTACAAATAATGTTAAAGCTATAAAAAAGAAGATATTTAAAAATTTTCCATATAGATTATTTTAAATTTATTAATCGTAGTTGTTTAACTTGACAACTACGATTTTTCGGTTTTATTCGTGGGGATTTAAACACACACGAAAACCTTTGGAAACCTAGCTATATCAACATTTTATACCACTTTTAAAGCGCTTTCTTCGCACTCTCTATATAAGAGCTTTTCATGAATTCAAGCTTACACGATATTTTAACAACACCCAAAAACAATGAAAATCGTTTCAAAAGGAGCTGAGCACCCCTTAAGAGAGTAAGCGGAAACCTTGGGAGTTGCTACCGATAATGGTGCGTTATGTTAACTAATCATACATCTTTATACAAAACAAAAAGACGAGAATATTCTCGTCTTTTTGTGCGCAAATGATACGAAAGCTCGTGAAAGTTTTACTTCCCCCAATAATAATATAACCCGAATTTTGGTTTCTTATACCAAATTAATGATTTTTATACATCCTTTACTTTTTGTCTGTCGGCTTGGCGAAAAAAGCACACGAACCAAAAAAAGACAAGCCTCTCTCTTTTCAATTTAAAAGACATGAGTTCTCCTTTTTAGTCGCGCTACTGTATTCCCTTATTTCTTTTTATTATTTTCATTAGATCCTGTATTCTTTTTTATTATCGACATAGAAGCTCCCCCTCTAATCCATCAGCAACTATTGCTGATGTCTAATAAACATATTGTACATCATGAATTTCTATAAATGTATATGTTATCTTTACTAACAAATCACACATAATACGTCTTTATCTACATCTGATTTAGGTGCTTTTTTAAGAGTGTTCCTTTGCTTTTTTGGCAAGAGGCTGACTCGGGTTTTGGGTACTAGTCCTCATGATCTACGTATTTTTAAGTGAGATAATTATTGACCGCAGTTTGAAATTGCTGCATGAGGCTTAAAAATTGTACCTCATGTGCAGGTGTGATTGGGATGGTAGGTACCATCTCGGGTGTGATAGAAAGAAAAAGCAATCCAGGGTGATGGTCTGGATTGCTTTTTTTGTATGGAGCGATTGTATAACATAACAGGAGTACTGTAATATATGCAGGTAATGTTTCGAATATGCTTAAAATTGAAAAGGCACTCTTCCCAGTTGAAGGTGCCTAAACGGGTTCTGGTGCAAGAAATGTAACATTTGTACAATAACGAATATGCGGTGATTCCATCAATATGGTACGGAGTTGGATAAGCGAGTTCGACGGCATTCCAAACAAACGAATAATTCTTGGAGAGCAGATGGAATGTACATAAAAGTAAAAGGACAATGGATGTACTTTTATCGTGCTGTCTCGTCGTGTGGGGACGGACGAGACCCCCATGGTTCGAAGCGTAACATTATAACGGATCAAAACAAACAGGGGACGAATAATCTAGCGGTTCGGCTCGTATACTTGCTGCTCAAAACCAAAGACCATTGCATTAATTTTTGCCCTTCGGCTTGGCGAGAAAAGCAAACGAGCCGTTAAAAGTTTTGTCAGGATAGAGCAACCCGTTCCTTGCAGAATTTTTAGCCCTATATATAAGAGTGAAAATGACCAAGTGAAGAAAGTCAACAATAGCAAGGGTTTATACGATGTCGGGTGTGGGAAATGAAAAATAGTACAAAAAAGAAAGATGTCAATAACAAAATTGACATCTAGAATAAATAAATTGGTAGACCAAAGGCAGAAATTACATCTGCATTTATCACTGCTTATGATATTTGGAAAACAGGGTCCATTACAACAGCGGAAGCAATGGAGAAAGTGAATGTACCAAAAACTACGTTTTATCGACTAGTTCAAAAATATGAAGCTCAACTGGCAAAATAACCGATAGGTGGGAAGAAACATCTTGTTTGTACTTGGCATAGACATTCTATTAGGTCATCTCATCAACGGAATAATCGCTGCATGTATTGTTTTTATTTCGAATATAGAGAGGAACTTTCTCAATACCAATATATATAATTTCTTGTAAAATAGAGATGCTAACACTTATAATAATTTTTTATAACTTTCTCCTAACCACCGCAGGCCCCTACTTGTGGTGGTTTTTTTCATATCAAAAAAGAATAACAAACAAGAGTATATTTTTAACATGGTATGAACTGTAAATTACATTCGTGTTTTTGGGTAATTCTGTTACTAATGGCATTACGGTATTATGAACTTTATTACTACAAATGTAGTTCTCATCCTAATTTTACCCATCGTAATTGGCTCCTCTGTTTTTTCATCATACATGCAATAACGAGTTTTAAAATATGAATTTTTGCATATTTTAGTTTGAATGTCCCTAAAAAAACAATATATATACATTAAAGTTACGTTTTAAATTTATATGAAATAGAAAATATATGAACGAATTAAAATGATGTAAGGTGATTTTCATATCATAAAAATTAAAAAATCCACCTTTTCTCCTTCAAAAAAGATAAAATCATAGTATTTTCTCATAAAAGAGAATTTCATTTTAGGTATAGCTCCTGTAAGGTAAGAGCATACCATACAAAACATACATTCAGGAGTGTGATACACAATGAAACTCATTTTTAAAAGACGTATAGCCATAACGTTATTCTCTCTTTCTCTCATGGGATGTCAGTCACCACAAACATCCTCACTAACAGATCAACAAGTTATGGCAGATGCTTGGTATCAAACGGCTGGAGAAGTCAAAGCGCTCTATCATCAAGGATATAATATAGGAAAGATAAAATTAGACGCGGCACTTGCCAAAAGTACCGCGCAAAAAACTGCCATCGTTTTAGATCTAGATGAAACCGTCGTGGATAATAGTCCGTATCAAGCCATGACAGTAAAAGAGAAGAATGGGTTTCCTTATAAATGGGATGAATGGATTCAACAAGCGAAAGCAGAAGCCCTCCCTGGTGCAGTTTCCTTTTTACAATATGCAAATGAAAAAGGTGTAGCGATCTACTACATTTCCAATCGCAAACAAAATCAGTTAGATGCCACTTTACAAAATTTACAGAAACTGAATATCCCACAAGCTGATAAAGAACATGTCTTATTGCAAGGTCAAGAGGAAAAAGGGAAAGAAGGACGAAGAAAAAAAGTGGCGACAGAACATGATATTGTTCTATTCTTTGGAGATAATTTATCTGATTTTACTGGATTTGATGAGAAATCTGTACAAGATAGAAATCAAGCGGTAGAAGAGATGCATGAAGCATTTGGAGAAAAGTTTATTGTATTCCCAAATCCGATGTATGGCGATTGGGAATCCGCTTTATATCAATACGATTTCAAAAAGTCAGATACTGAAAAAGACAAACTCCGTAAAGATGCATTGCATGTATTCGAAGATGTGAAATAACGGGAATCCTAGGGCAAATAGATGGATATTTGCTATGATATTCTATAACCTTTGGTAAACTTGCATTTGTAAGATTGAGCGAATTCGCTCAATCTTTTTCATGTTTTCCGCTCTCCCATTGGTATCAACACGGCTGAATTTGCGAAATGTGGCGAATACACAACACTTATCAAAGGGGGGCTGTTGCGTGAAAGAAAACTGCTTTGAGGAGTATGAGGCATGAACATGGAAATCTCATCGAATAAGATCATAGACATATCAAGTGACGTTTCGATTCATGCTATATACAAACAAAAGAGAAGTCACCTCCCAGAATTTTATTTTTCGACGTACAAGGAATGACAGCAACCATTCAGAATTTCTTAAAAGATAAATGTATTTTGTAAACAGGTTTATGTTTTTTCAAACTTTGCAACAGAACCATAATTCTTCCATGACCATTCAAACAGCTGTAATATGTCATTGATGAGAATTTTATTTTTCTTTAATTTTCGCAAATCTGATATTGTTAAAAATTGTAATTTTGGTATTTTATGCGGTATAGCATATTTTCTTTCCGTATGTTTTTTACAAACATTATTGGGTATCTCAAAAATATTGATATATGATGATATTGAACTTATATGTATTCATGTATATTATTCTATAGATTTTATACTTTTTTATAGATACTATGTAACCTATTCATCTTGAAATAATTAGTATAATCTTAATAATAAGAAACTAACTAACTAAAGAAAAGGAGCTAACATAATGAAACAGACTGTAACAGATAAATGGATAAAAACAATTCCACTCGTTTGTGCATTAAGTACAACTTTATTTGTAGGACCCGTTGCTTCTTTTGCTGACACTAATATTTCTGGAAAACTATTACGTGACGGCAAGGTTATCCAACTGTCTAATCAAGAAAATACAAGCTCGTATTATCCACAAGCAGATAAAGACCCTATGAAAGAACCTGTAGAATTCTATACGGGAAGGATCAAAAAAGCTCCTATCACAAATACAGATGCCATTCAAATCAAAATTGCTGGTCAAACATTGATATTAAAAGATGGTATACTTTACGCGGGATCACTTAATCAATTAACACCAACAGGATCCGTATATACAGACTTCGGTTTTAATACAAAAGATGTGTTGATTGGAACACAATTCCAACAAGAAGTACGTTGGAAACGAATTTATAATCGTTTACAACCAAAATCGGTTCCTCATGCATGGTCTGTGAGTGAAACACATGGTGTAAGCAACGCAAACACACAAGAATTTGCTTATTCAGTTGGTGTAGAACTAAGCGGAGAGCTTGCTAAAGCCACGCTAGGGAAAGTAGCTGGAAAGATTACAGGCAGTATTTCACAAAAATTCTCAACAACGACAACGGTTACAGATCAAGCCACAAAAACTATGACAGATACATTCCCAGCAAAAGGAACGTCATACACATATAAGGATTATCGTGTCGCTGTTTATCAAAAAGAAGAAATATATACGATCATTCCAGGTGAAAATCTGAAAAAAGCGATTCAAAAATTAGAGCAAGCTGCTAGTAAAAATCATGGGACAGCAATAAAAGCAACAATTACATCCTTTACGTATACAACAGATGAATTACGTCCTATTGTCACACCAGATTAAAAAAAGGAAATACTTAGCTTTTGCACCAGAACCACTTAATGCTCACTTCGTTCCGCTTACCGTTGACAACACTCTTTTTTACCTTTCTATCTATTCAATCGTTTAGCAATTAATTTTTGTAACTACTCAGCTTCCTCACGGAAGCTGAGTAGTTATTTTTAATTATTGAGTCCGTGGTTCCGTTTTATAATCCTTCTACATAATACTATATGGACTTAGCTGATTTATTTAATTTGGGATGATATAAAAAAATACCTGATAAAGCAATAAAGATAACATAAATACATGGGAGGGTATCAAAAAGATACTGTGCAATTAGATATCCTATTTTATCATTTACTGTTATGGCACTCATACGTGCCAAATAAACCTCATGGCCTATTAAAAAAAGGGCATTAGTCATAGAAATACTCCAAATAAAAAAGAATGATTGCGGAAATAATTTATATAATGAATACCCAGTAAGTCCTATACCTGCTAATACAATAGGGAAAATATTGAATATATTTTCAGGAAGGAAGATCAATCGCTCGGATCCTACAGGCAATTGTAAAGCCAGCCATCTATATAAAGCATATATCCCTCCAATGATATTCCCAATTTTTCCAAATGTTATAGCGTATTTGTTCCACTTCAACTTTTATCACCGTCTCTTTTAGTATTAATAGGTGTAACGTTTGGTTTTATACACCAAACGTTACACCTTGCTTTTAGTATTACATATACCAATTTAAGCTATACATGTAACTAGATTATATTTATGTATATGAATATCTTCTGTAATTCCTCGCTAATTGTATAATGTTTTAACGTATTAAACAAGCCTGGTATCAAAAATATAAGTATTAATAAAACGAATCAAACAAATGGTTTTATTGACCAAAAACAAATGGTTACTATTTATATGAATAAAAAACCTCTTGGAAAACAGATAATTTACATTTATGTAAAAATTAGCATTAATGTACAATTTTCGTTTGGCTTGGTTTTTGGTCTACCTATACCTGGTCCTTTCGTTTTACCACGTTTTTCTTCTAGTCCTTTGATACCTTCAGCTTCAAAGTGTTTTACCCAACGTCTTACCACCGAGTAATCAATTCCTAATTCTTTAGCGACCGTTTTGTATCCCATTCCTTCTTTCAAGTATAAATTTACTGCTTTTTTCTTAAATTCTATATCATAAGTTACTCTAATTTTGCCCATAGAAAAATCCCCTCCATAGTAAACAGATTAATGTGCTTTCTTTTTACTGTCTACTATAAGGGGATCATATCATTCCAGACTTCTTTTTTTCGACGTATAAGGAATTACAGCAACTATTCAGAATTTCTTATACGATAACTGTATTTTGTAAACGGGTTTATGTTTTTTCAAACTTTGCAACAGAACCCAAAATAGAATGATTTTTAGATTCTATTTTTTTCGTTTACCCTGTATTCTTTTTGGTATGAGGAACTATCTTACTACTTGTTATGAATATGCATCTTCTTTTTGGTTCAAAAAAACCATTTTTGGTGAAAATGAGACACTTGTCCTTTCGTTTGCATACGATATCCTAGCAAACGGCAAAGGATGATAAAAATGATAAAAGATGGACAGCTATTAATTACGTTTTACGATCATGCAAAAGCACAATCGAAAAGTCAGGTTCATATACAATTAGGTGGGAAGAAAATAGATGAAATTCCTCAATTACACATAGAGATAATTGAAATTCCTGTAGGGGAGGAATCAAAATATAAAGCTTTATATGAGCAACATTCCGATGTTCGATTTGTTGATTATAACGCCATTCGAAAATGGCATTACCGACCATGTATGTGTTCGAAATGTAGACGCGAGCAATGTGGATGTATGCCGAATGATCCGTATTATTTAGAAAAAATAGAAACAAGTGACGGAGTACAAAATCAATGGGGATTGCAAAGGATTAATCCAAAGCAAGGATTTTGTAAAGTAAAAAACAGCGTTCCCGTTACTAAGATTGCTATTCTTGATAGTGGCATTGATCCAAATCATCCAGATTTAAAAGATAAGATTATAAATCCAATTAATTTTACTTCAAGTAATCCGGAAGATTATATTGATAGGATTGGACACTGAACGCATGTTGCGGGAATTGCAGCGGCTGTAACAAATAATCGTAACTACTCAGCTTTTTCAGACAAAAAAGCAGGCCAAATACATGTTTCCGATTTGAAAACATGAAAAAAAATA
>NZ_JAEHBI010000092.1:0-7611 GCF_016483705.1 Bacillus cereus group sp. N6 | reverse complement strand
AGACACCTCGAACTTGTTTATTTGTTTTTAGTATAAACTCTCTGTTCGGTGTGTCTATCATTTAGACTAGCATCAGAATGCGCTCAACATATGGGCGTACTTCCTGAAACGGTTCGGTATTATACAACTCCAGCTTATCAAAGGAAGTTAGCGAAGCGGAAGCGAGCTAGGAACTACTTAACTGTTACAGTACTTGAGGAAGATTAATATAAAAATTTTATCTGAGAGGAAATGAGAAACGAGTAATGGACCGATATTACTTACCTGAAATACACGTTTTCGATCGTTATACACCAGGAGTACGTAATAATTTAATTAATGGATACCACCGGAAAATGACCGCGAAACATGACTATTTTGTTCGATACCAATTAATGGTGGGTCATCCATTCTATACTGACAATAGTTTAGATGAAATTATTACAGAAATAGATAACATCGAAATCATTAACTGCAATTGGTCATCTGAGAAATGGAAAGAAACGCCTTGGCAATACTATGTAACTCTTGGAAATGTGTACGAAGAATATCAAGGGAAAGAATCAAATCTATTCGCACATGGATATAACGGACATCCAGTAGGAAAACGCAAAGACGGCGAATGGTACTTCAAGTACTTCGGAGGAAGAAATTGCACGTATTGGCGTGATAGGAATTCTGAGATACCTACATGGCATTTGAGATACGGAAATATTTATGCGAATTTATCAGACAAAGTGTTGTATACAGGCATATTCAGCGCTATGAAAGTAAGTAATGGTAATTGTGGCGATATTATCATACCAGTATTGCGACAAATGAGCGCTAAGAAGAACGAAGGTTTTTACGATGATGAGATTGACTACATTTTAGAACAGACAGGCATTGACCGTATGCAAATATAGCATAAGTTCCAACAAATATTTAAAGAAAACTAAACAAAAATTTCATTTTGTATTAAGTTGGAATATAAAAAGAGCACTTAGTAAAGTGCTCTCGTGACGAGCCTCATTTTATAACGACTATTTTATAAAGAAAGGAACTCAGGATATTATATGTGCGTCAGTTAATTGAGTACCTTGTACAAATAAAGAGCAGCTAGCAAAAGCTAACTGCCCGGCTGGTTCTCCAAGGGGGAACAAGGAGAAAGAACTTAATGGGTTGTCTACAGTATTGACGGAATATTGAGTTTTATTCAGGGGAGGAGAGGAGAGGGAAATGAAGAATAAAAAGTGCAAGCATTGTAACGGAACCGGAATGGTGTTTAGTCAGACTTGTTCTGTAAGAGAAGGAAATGCAGGTTTTAGACTATATGAATTTGGAATTAAAACATCCTGTAAGAAATGTTTTGGTAAAGGACATAAGTAAAACTAAACAAAATAATCCTTTGAATAGAAAGTGAGGTTAAGAGAAATGTCTAAATTAAAGAAAAAGAAAACCAGAAAAGCTATTGCTCGACGTGCGAAATCTTTTGAAAAATATAGAGTTAAAAGTGCTTGGAGAAACATTTTTGTACAAGCACTTTTAAAGTGAATGCAAACAGAATACAGTCCGGCTAGAAAACTAGAGGACACCAATTCATTAAAGCAGCAATTAAGGCTGTTTTACGAATAGGTGTCCTTTTTATTTTGAAAAGGGAGATGGGGAAATGAAGGTGTTAAAGGATCAGCTACGTGAATGGAAAAAGCAATCGAATCAAGCGAAAAAGAAAACTAAGAAAAAACGAAAAGAGAAATTAAGTACTCGTGAAATTGAGGATTTAATGGGAATGCATAGACCTTGCTATGAACGAAGACGTGGAGCAATCAGACAAAAGTGATTTAAAAATAAAAAGGAGTGGTCTTACATGACTAAACAATTATCTTTCTTACCAAAAATCGATAGAACAGCGACACAAGAGGAATTAGAAGGTGTGTTGGAAAGCGTACGTATACATAGACAATTTGGGATGATGCGTAAAGAAATGAAAGTCACTCCTTCTTATGAAATACGCGAACACGGTCCTACACATGCAGTTGGAAAACCATTAGAAGATGTTGCTTTAGCAAATATCCAACAAAGTAAACGAGAAGAGTGGCTTGAAAGAATGTCAGTACGTATTGATCAGTTTCTAAATCGATTAGGGAACGGACGTGCAGGAAGTATTCAAAGAGATATTATTGATAAACGTTATTTAGAAGAAGAGGACGTATGTGATTACATGGTTTATAACGAAATAGGGATGTCAGAGCGTACTTATCGACGTTGGAAGTCTAAAGCATTTTATAAGCTTGCTTTTGCACTTGGATTAGAAGTTTACGAGACAGAAGAGACTGGAGGTAATGAATAATGAATTTTGTTCAGCCAATACGTGATCCAGAAGAAATACAGCAACTTAAAGAGTATTTTAAGGAAAAGAGCTTACGTAATTACATTCTCTTCATTATGGGAATCAATACAGGCTTGAGAATTTCGGACATTTTGAAATTGAAGGTAGGAGACGTCAAAGGTAGTCATATATCTATGAGAGAAAAGAAAACAGGGAAACAGAAACGAATACAAATTACTGCAGCACTGAAAAGAGAACTGAAATGGTTTATTGAAGAAAGAGAAGATAATGAGTACTTATTGCAAAGTAGACAAGGTAGCAATCGTCCGATTGGTCGTAGCATGGCATATAAGATATTAAGCGGAGCAGCGGCAGAATTCGGATTAGATGAAATAGGCACACATACCTTAAGAAAAACGTACGGGTATCATATGTACATGCAAACGAAAAACATAGCATTACTCATGGAGATATTCAATCACTCGTCAGAGAAGGTCACATTACGTTATATAGGGGTAAACCAAGATGCAATGGATAAAGCAATGACTAGGTTTAAAATCTAAGCATTGCTTTTTCTTTTTAAAACTATACAGTTACTCATAAATTTCGTACTGTGTAACTTAAAAGGGAAAGTTTAATTAAGTCAATGATAGTAAGGGATTTGGCGAAGGGGTCAGTTACACACAATATAAGATATGGGTAATTCAAACACATAAATTTTTCCCCTTGCGTATACAAGTTATATATAATAAAAGAGAGGTGATGCGAATGGTGTGTGAAGAACTGTTACAAGCATTGGTTCAATTTCAAATGCAGCAGAGAGGACAAACTAGCACATTAAGGTTAAACCCAGATTATTATAGAATGATACTTGAACAACTGGCATATCCAGAATGGTTAATTCAAAAGAAAATCATGAAGTTGGAACAAACATTTTTAGGAGTTTCAGTAGAATTAACAAATGAAATTAAAACGTTTGAAATAAGAGAATAAAAGGTGGCAGAGTCGTGACCGTTTTTTGGCAGGAAAAGTGTCGGTTGTTTTGGAAGAAACGTGTTATATTTGTATGGTGAGAAGTGGCGGAAAACACGACTCATAAAATTTCTTTATATCATATTTTTCTAAACGGTTCATCAGGCGAGCATCTAAAATCCGAAACCAGCTTTCGATGGTACAAGATTGAATGTAGCCGTTGAAGTGAAAAAGCATCCATAACGGATGCTTTTCCTATTTTATGAGGAGGCGAAGAAATATGTTTTTCAAAATAAAGAAAAAGAAGGGACAGAAAGTGAAGCGAGGACATGTAAAAAGAAATAGCGATTGTACGAAAAACGATATGTTGTTTCATCATACATTGATATCCAATATAATTAGTTCGAATTCAGATTATGGAAGCTAGGACAAGGATAGTCGTTCATCTTCTTGTACTTCACATGATTTAGGAAGTTCATTTGATTGTTCGTCAAGTTTTGATTAAGTAGCCGAATGGATACGTTTTATTTTGAAGGACTAATAAAACAAAGCCAGTTAACCTAAAAGGTAACCAGCTTTGTTTGTATGTTGTTATAAACACAATATGCTTTGCCACTATAGACAAGAACACCATCAGGATATTTATATTATAACATAATGAGTAACAAACGATGATTTTAAATATGTCCTTTGATAAAAGGAAGATGAAGAGAAAAGCGTAGTGAAAGAATATAAAAACGAACACCAGAAGAATGGAAAGAAGCAATAACAAGCTGAATTGTTATGTTTTGTTATTGGTGGCGCTTGTGATGGAGGTAATTGTAAAAATAAGGTATAGTAATAGGGATATTGCTTTAGGGTTCATAAAAGAATCAAACGCAAAGCTTGCGTTTGGTAGAATATAAAATAAAAATTCAACCGTAAGAAAACCAGCGTTCATAGCCGAAAGACCTAGGGTAATGCTAAAAAGTCTGAAAAATCGTTGAAAAAATAATAATCCGAATGAGGTTCCTGCTGCAGATATTCCAATTGGAATTAACACATACAAACTTTTAGCTAAATTCCAGTTAGTAGGTGAAGCTGCAGAAGTCCCGCTAAACCATCTGTAAAAAGTATATATTAATCCCATAAGATTTCCAATCAAGTTGCAAATATATACGTAAGACTTCATTAAAAATCACCTACTTATGTTCGTAAGAAATTGTTTTGTTTTCGCAAAATATAATCGTTTTAAAAAATAATAAATGTAGCATAAAGGACATGACTTTTTAACAAAGAGAGAGTGAAAAAATGTTAATATGCTAACGCACGATTTATTATTAGGAGATGTAAAACGGTATGTATGCAATGAATCGAGAAAACACATATTATGGATGAAGGAATGGAGAATGCGAATACGGTACAATGTGTGGTAGGTAATTTTGATGACTTGAGAGTATGCATTCTTCACCCTTCATGAAGAAATAATATGTCTAGGATGAAGCGCAAATGTATTTGTCACATTGTTTAAACAGCGAGATGTAGTTAATGGAAGGAGCATGTGCAAATCATATGTTTTTCATCCACTCTTACTATTTACCGATTTTTGGTTTTTAATACCAAAGTGGTGAATATAAATTAGTAAACACCCATTTGGGTGTTTTTTGCTAGGGAAAAGATAAGGAGGAGAGGGATGAGTAACGTTGATATAGATTTACAAAAGAAGGTCGATGCGCTCGGTCTTCATGTTGTGGATGATGTAGTTTATAACGAGAATCTTAAAGCATATGAGCAAGTTGGGATCGATGTAACACACCTTATATATTATAAGTGGTATGGAAAATGTTTCGTTCCATATTCAAAAGACTATTTACTAAGTTCAACAATGAAAGAGCTATTAAAAAGGGATAACGAAAAATATAAACAATACAATTACCCTATTTTAGCTCGATTAAAGGGAAGATTGGAGGTATGGATATTGAAGGGAAAACTGAAATTATTAGGGGAATTAGCAAAGTGGGGATGGAAACAATCAAAGGATGGAGAGTGATGGAATAACTATAACAAAAGAAACTAGTGGCGTATTTTTTACTAGGAATTATACAGTATGTTCTCCATCCTTCAGGGAGAAATAAAATGACTAAGGAGAAGAACAAACGTATTTGGCTCTCTAATCGGTAGGTAGTACATGAACCGAAGGGGATTCATACAAAAACAAAATAGTTTGTCCTTCTTCTATTCTTACTATTGGCTATCGATTGGTTTTATATACCAATTAAAATGAATGCAATACAAAAGAGACGAATCAAGTCGTCTCTTTTGTACATATGTACAAAGGTTTATGTTTATGAAAGAGCGGGTCCATATACTATATTCTGTTTTTTAGTTATATATACCTTTTGTTTTGAAGGAATGATAAAACAAACACAGCCAGTTAACCTAAAAAGGAAGCTGGCTGTGTTTGATATGAGTGTAGATAGTTGTTGTTAACAGACAGAATACGTGCTTAGATCATAAAAGAATGATCGGGAACTTTTTACTATAACAGAAAGATTCCATTATAGTAAAAGATGCTCTAGGGAATCTGGTTAAGACACTTTTACTATAACAGAAAGAGTCACACATGATAATTTAAAATATGTCCTTTGTTAAGGGGAAAAGGAAAAGTAACTCGCATGGGGGCGAATCACTTTTCCAGATGGCAATGTTAACTTTATTATAACAATTTGTATTTATTTGTAAATATATTATCTGAATACTCTTTCGGATGAAGGGAGTTGGGTTTTGAAAATACCATTAACAAAACATTGGTATTTAGATTAAGCCTGTGGTTTGAAGAGTCTTCTCATAAGATATGTGATGGTTGGAAGTGTTCTAAATATAATGAGGCGACGATGAATCAAATTGGTGCAGATGAAAGATAAGAAAAATAAAAAAGAGGGCTGAATCCCTCTTTTTGTGTTGCTATGCTAATTAATCACAAATCGGTATTCCAAGCACTCTTAGAGCTAATGCTACTTGAAGGGAAATTTCTAATCTAGCAATTTCGATACCAGCTACTGTAAGAACTAAAAAAGGTTGGCCGTTTACAAATACAACACAACTTTCCATGGTTACGCCTCCTTTCTAGTAATCTACTACAGTATATGAATTAAATGATAAAATGTAATAGTTAAATTGATTGATTCGATAGATTTGATATATTAACCCTATTTTAAACAAAATAAAGGAACAAGAGGAGTGAGGATAGATGAGTAAAGTTTCTAGATGTTGTTTAGTTTGGGACTATCAAATTAAAGCATATCAATCACCAGAAGATGAGTATCAAGAAGTAATTGTTTGTCCGAAATGTAACGGTGCGTTTGTAGATATGTATAGGTTGGAGAAGTACAAACAATCTAACGAGACAGTAGAACCGTTATTACAAATTGTACAGTTGGACATTGATGCTGTTTCTGTTGAACTTTACAAAGGCGAAGAGATTGAAGGGAAAGTAAGGATTATCTTCGATTGGAAGACAGATGGTCAGTATCATAAGTCAGTTCTTTATATTCATATTGAGCAAGTAGAAGATAGTAAGAAGTATATTAACACAAAGATCATACAGCGCAATCATCCTATTGCGGAAGAGTTTTGGAGGAGTAATTAAATAAGCACAGTTGTATCATCTGCTGAGGTAGATGTACAACTGTGCAGGTGTAAAAGCATCCGTCGACCGTATGGGTCTCAGGAATTATGGTACTTTCACTATAACATGAGGGACATGCAAATAAATTTTAAAAATTTCTTTTGCAAAGGATAAAATGAAAGGCGAGAAAGTGATGAATGAATACAAAACCAAACAACAGAAGCGTAAGTTCTATGACAGTGGTGAGTGGAAGAGGATACGCGAGCAAGTAAGGAAGCGTGACAATTACGAATGCCAAGAATGTAAGCGCAAAGGTCGAGTTCAAACAGACACCAATGAATACAGTGAGAGTGCAAAACGTAAGAAGATCGGGCTCGTTGTCCATCATATAAAAGAACTTGAACATCATCCTGATCTTGCGCTTGATATAGATAACCTTGAAACAGTTTGTGTGAATTGCCATAACAAAGAACATGGAAGAGTTTACGAAAAGAAACAAAATAAATGGGAACATGATGAAAAGTGGTAGAAGAAATAAAACTGCATCCCCCCCCTAAAATATTTCACATTTTTATCGTCAAAGGGGCACCGGAGGAGGGGGTCGATTTTCCAAATTTATCACCGTTTTCGCGCGTTATAATAAATTGGAAGCTACTGTAAATCAGGGGGGAGGGGATCTAGTGGCAAATACTGATAGAGAATCAGTAAGAGAACGGATTGAAAAGGACTTATACAGCCAATTAAA
>NZ_JAEHBI010000091.1:0-7646 GCF_016483705.1 Bacillus cereus group sp. N6 | reverse complement strand
CAGTATTTACAAATGAGAGGCATATGAAACTAGTAAAATTAAAAAAGCTTCCGTGAGGAAGCTGAGTAGTTACCTTTTTCCATACTGATCACACACCTTTTGTAGAGTAATAGTATCAGTATGTCCAAGGTTTAAAGATTACTTGCAAGGGTTCTGTTGCAAAGTTTTCTAAATAAGACTACACTCTAAAAAAAGAGTAAGGAGAATCATAAATGCGATATTTTAAAGGGAAACAGTTCAAGAAAGATATTATTTTAGTAGCCGTCGGCTACTACTGTCGTTTTTCCTTAAGCTATCGTGATATATCTGAACTGTTGAATGAGCGTGGTGTTTCAGCTCATCCTACCACCATCATGCGTTGGGTACATGAATATGGTAATTTGATTTATCAAATTTGGAAAAAGAAAAACAAAAAAGCAACCCCTGTTTGGCATTTAGATGAAACTTACATCAAAGTTAAAGGGGAGTGGCGCTATCTGTATCGTGCAATTGATGGAGATGGATATACTTTAGATATTCAACTTCGTAGAACACGTGATCATCAAGCTGCTTATATGTTTATGAAGCGACTCGTCAAAGCTTTTGGAGAACCAACGGTTCTCACAACAAATCAGGCTCCCGCCTTACTTTGCGCTTTCAAAAAACTGAAAGGTAAAAACTTTTATGTGCATACGAAACATTGCACCGTCAAACATTTCAATAATCTCATAGAACAAGATCACCGAAATGTAAAACGACGTTTTGCTAAATCCGCAGGATTTCAAAGTCTTCGTCAAGCTTCACGTACCTTGAAAGGGATCGAAACGATTCATGCTATTTATAAACAAAAGAGAAGTCACATTCCAGACTTCTCTTTTTCGACGTACAAGGAGTTACTGGACTTATTCAAGACCGCTTAAATTATAACTATATTTTGTAAACGAGTTTGTGTTTTTTCAAACTTTGCACCAGAACCTATAATAAATTTAAAGTGATTTCTCAGCATAATCCAACAATTTGGAATAAATTAAAAGAATTAGGATTTTCTTTAGATGATCAAACAAAAGAAGTCATTTTCAATGGTGTGATAGATTTAACAGACCGTCATGCGCCAGGAACTACGTTTGAATCTCGTACTCAAATCTATGAATTAGATGCAAACGGAAATATTAATTACAATAAACCAGTAGGTAAACCACAAACAACAACAGGACAAGTTCAAAAATCCAATATTTCCAACTCTACATCACGAGTATTACTTGTAAAGTAATTTTGTTAAGATGTTAAAATCTATATGGATATAACTTAGAAATATTTTAAATAGTAAAAAGAAACAGTGCCGATTAAGTTCACTGTTTCTTTTTAGGGTTCTGTTGCAAAGTTTAAAAATCACTCAAATTTATGAATGAACTATACCATTTTCCGTATATTACTGAGCATTTATTCTGAATGAGTGCATGTTAATTCGTATTTTTTTAAGAATTTAAAACTTTGCAATAGAGCCCTCAGAATGGAATATATATCATGGATGAGTAACAGATTTCTCTTAGAAACTGTATTTTATATAAAAAAAAGAAAAATGTGGTAGCATCCTATTTCTGTTCTTATTTCAAAGCTATTGTGTCAATTTGAATGGAAAATTGATACTGTTCATGTGATTCTTCTTCTAATAATGTAGTAAGGGACTGTAATTGATGAATCACTTGTTGTTTCGATTTGAGTCCAGCATAGTGGATATGAAAAGATTCTGGAATAGGGGATTCTATCGGTTCGGATGGAACCGTTGTAGGTTCAGGTTCTGGCATCCCGGGTATGCCTTGCATCGGGGGTGTGAGTGGCAGTGTTTGGGTTCAGTGGTATAGGATTGTTGCAGGGCAGTAGGTGCATCCTCTTTGTGTTTGATTGTATCCTTTCCCTTCCGTTTTGAATGGGCTGTTCCTTGTGTCTGAATGTCATGTTTTTTGTACAAGTCGTATAGCTTGCTATTATATGTGCCTAAACCCGTAGTAATCTCTTTGTTTGTGAAATATTCTTTCCGATATTAGAGACTTATTTTTTGTTCTTCGACAGACAATACTTCGCAAGCAGCTAATGGTAAGAATGTGTTTAATTTTTCTATACGTAATGTTTCCGTCAATAGAATCACTCCTCGAAAAATGGTGTGGAGTATAGATTCGATAAAAGGACGAAATTCCCTTTAAAAAAAGAATGAGAAGGGTAGCTCGAAAAATTTTGTTGAAACATGTAGATATGCATATTCTAATGTATTTGTTTACGAACGATTTTCGTGAATAGGGATTTTCAAACATGGTTTTGGTGAAAAGTGATGGGAGGAAAATCTTAATTTCTGAAAATTGAAAAAATTACATCTACATCCATTCAAGGTTATAATAAGAAAAATTCTTTATTAGGGAAGTGGATTATATATATGGCCATCGCAATCGCTGTGTTAACATTTTTAGGAGCTGTTATTCCAGAATAATTAGCATATGAGTACCTGTTCAGTAAACATGTACTTACTCATCATCCTGATTGATACGCCTTGGTTTTGATACCAAGGCGTACTTTTTATTTGAGATCCTTGAAAGGGCCTGAAAAAGATTGCATGGTGGTTGTTTTTGTCCATCTGTTTTAGACAAAGGAAAGTCATATAATATATACCGATGAGATGTTGAATAGGTGTCGCATGGGTAGAAAATGTTTATAATATATTTTCTGCCACTTCGATGCCAAGTAACGATCGTACATGTTCCATCTGGTTTGCGATTGTAACTGAGGTTGAACCAGCAAATAACAATCCAATGGCAACGCCATCATTTGTCGTGATTAAAGAGCCCGAATCTCCTCCGGAAGAAAGGTTTGTTGTGACAATTTGATCTCGAAACCGTGCAACCCTACCGCTTCCATAATTCACATCTACGGTCGCGTTTACTGCAGTGATGACGCCATGTGTATGATTCGTGGTCCGTCCCACTTTCATGACTCGTGTGCCGACGGTAACATCTTGTTTCCGTCGCCAGCCTTGTACAGAACCAAGCCAATGAATCGCACGATCTATTTGGTGGAAAGGTGCTTCTGCAATCGCGGCATCAACGAGATTATTTTGATTTTCAAGTGGTACTTGCGAAGAAAAGGTAATCGGGATAAATCTTGATAAGGTTGCAATCCGATCCGCTGGATCGCTTCCTCCATCAATCGGGCCAGGTTGTAAAATTGGATCACCTATATTCGCGTTATTACTATTCGCTAATACATGATTGTTACTTAGTATATAGTATCGATTTGGGATACCATATCCATGTGCTGGCGGATTGGTAGAACCATTCGGTAATATATCATATACGCAAGTCGCAATCGTACCTGCCGTCACATTTCGGTGTGCAACACTATAACCTCCTTTGGCTGGGCGAACTCGAGTGGAAAGGGCTTGTGTATCAAATTGTAATGTTTGTTGATTCCCAGCAAATAGATGTCCTGTTTGAATGACGTCGGTTTTGATTCCGTTTATTTCTTTTGGAATGACTTGATTGGTTTCTAATGTTTCAATAGGTAGTTTTTGATCTACAAATACAAGTAAAGAGGGTGTTCCTGTCATAACCCCGTTTACCTGTTGAATACCAGCTCCAATACCTGTTACATTCCGAAACTGTAAGAAATCATCCTCTACACTTTGTTGCACTTTTTGAATGTCTTGTTGTTCCTGAACCGTCAACACCTTTATATTTGAATGTTTTCTCATAACATTCTCCCCCTTATCCCATGTAATGATTTGTAATGCTCCCCACTTCTATAATGTTCGTTGGGTATGTTTCTAATTGTACAGGTATCTGTTCCTCTACTTTTAATTGAGAACGTGGTACTTTTTTAGAAACAAATATCTGAATCACTTCTTTCCCCCCTATAAATCCCATTCCTACTCCCACAACATAAGGTAAACGTAATAAACCTGTTTCATATTTGTGCACAACTTGTTCTAATTCCATCGGAACGCTCCTTTTTCATTTAAGTGATACATTAGATTTGTCTTCGATGGTTTCTGAAAAATGGTGTGTGACACCACTATAAGTATTTAGCCATGCTCATGTATTTTCCTTCTTGAAGTATACATGAGAAAGAAAAAAGCACCAGAGCCTTCTCAAGTCAATGCATCTAATTTATTGTATGTACCTGCAGAAAAAGCACCTGTCGTTACAACCAATAATTAATATAAATTGGTTACAACGACCAAACATTCTCGCTGTCAGTTCATTTGCGGCGCCCGGATTCTATTGTAAGGAGTTTTAAATTAAGTTTAATAGCAAAACGAATAAATCAATTACTAACCGTTTATACGGGTTTTAGATACCTTTAAATGTAATAGGTGTTTTTCGTAGGTGAAATACAACTCCATATACACTGTATGCTCCTTAGTTCTATTGATTATGCTCTGAATCAGCGGAGGGAGCTTACCTTTGCATCGCTCTATCTTCAGTGACCTTACCAATTTATATTTTTTAGATCTTGTATTACGATTCATCATAATTAGACATAGCGGTTCGTAATCAAGTTCCATATCATGAAACAAGAAACATCAATACCATTGAGAATTATTATTTTTTAAAATGAAACTCGCTTATTTTTATACATAAAAAGTCTCCCAGTTATTTATTCTTGTCTATACAAAGTCGATATTTTTTATGATTCACAACGGTTCTATCATATGGAAAGTCGCCACCCATAACGGTTACAATTTCAATTAATATGGATCGTTCATACTTTTTGATCACGATACCAGTAATCTCCATACCATCTCTTTCAAATACGATTGTTTCTCCTATTTTCGCTTGCATAACAAACCTCCTTTAAATTTTAAATTTATATATGCACATATAATAAATCGAGTCTCTCCTCTTGTAAACACAATCCGAATTTTCTCAATTAAAATTTGGATACATGTTACAAAAGAATAAGATGCCCTATGAGTTATTTGTGTCGAAAATTGTAAAACAAGCTATTTTAGATGCCGAAATAAGTTTTATAAACAAAATATGTTTCTTTTGTTATCATAAGGAAAAAGAAACATAGGAGAGAATGGAAGATGAATGCAAAAGAAACGAGAATTCAAATTATAAATATACAAGAACAGCATTGCCGTGGGTGTGAATATCTATTCGGCTCCTATCAACATTGCATCGAAAATTGTGAATGGGGAAAGGAAGTATATCGGTTAGGAAAACATTTGTCTGGGGAGGAAAATGTGAAAGCAAAGAATGCAGAATGGAAATGGGATCAATTATGTGAGGATACGGTTCAGTTACGGAATATAGGAATGGGATATGTGGAAATTGCAAAACGGTTAAAATGTCGCGCTAGTAGTTTACGTGAGCATTTGAAAAAGCGTGGACTATATGAATGATGTATCAACGATGTTATAAGAATATGGATGGTATTTAAAAGTGCATAAAACAATTGGAATGTTAGCATGCGGTATTTTTGCTCATCTGCCAGTTCTTATTGAGATACATGCTAGTGTGTATGAAAGGAAGTAAATTTGCTTCAATAAGATGAACATAAGTCGTATTCTAGCCAAACGAAGCCAAAACCTGAGCTTAGGTTTTGGCTTCGCAACATATGATGCATGCAAACTTAGGTGTTATTTTTTTATATTAATTTTTCCAATGGTATTAAATTCATCATCAGGTTGTAAGGAACGAGTTAGTTCATTACAACGTAAAATTTTCCCATCTTTTAATTCGAAAATCGCTATGATTTCTACGATACCACTATTCCCATTTTTCTTCTTTACATGAATTTCATATCTTAGCGTTGCTGTTTGCTTCTCTTCATCAAACAAAAAGTCATAAAAAGGTGACAATACCAGTGTTTCTACTATACTTTTTAAAGTTTCCATGTGAGTATGAAACCCTTGTATATTCACCTCTGTACCATCTGTAACTTGCATATATTGCTCACTAAAATAATCTGATATTTTATCTAACTTCAAATCTAAGATAACATCTTGATACACTTGTTTTAGAAATGTATAAGCTTGTTCTTTATTCAACACGATCACTCCCTCCACATTTCGTTTGTCCATGCATTTCAAAAGGGAATAATAATATCTAATCTTACTTCATCAAATGTATCAAAGAGATGATAATAGTTCGCTGCTTTTGATGAAGTCTTTCATAAATGGAGGCTAATTGGCTTTCAGAAATAGTTACAATAGAATACATTGATTTCTATCACCTTCTTTTTATTACCATCTTGATTGCCTTTATAATCGCTAGTTTAGATACATGTAATTTGCTTGAGAATAAAACAGAATTTGTTTAGATGTTTATATAAAAAACCTCCTTTATTTATAATTTGTATGAAATGAACCAAGTTCATTATATAAGAAAAAATATATTGTCCTTATAGCTAAATGATTGAGAAATAAAGATGTCTTGTAATCTATATGTAATAAATTTTTATTACATATAAGGTGTCTGGCGCTTAAAATGAATGTGTAAGATCTTGCATATTCCGAAGGGATAAACTCTTTAGAAGCACTGTAATTACAGACCAGTAGATATTTGAGGGTATTTAAAAAATATTCGGAATTTTTAATTTGTTTTTCTCGATATTTGAATTAAAATAAACCTATACTCTATCATTCACACAGAAGGGATTAAAAAGAGATGAAAATGGTTTTATGTTCATTGTTAGAAGAGTTGCTGCAAGACTATGAGAAACATCATTCACGTATGTATTTTATGTTCAAAAAAAACGAAGCGGACTATGTTTTTACTGATGTGAATCAGGCATTACTCCAAACTGTTCATCAACAAAGAACTGATTTTGTAGGGCAAACCATAGATACTGCACCGCATCTTGGAGATGAAGCAACAAGGGCAAAATTAAAAACCATTTATCCATTAGCTTGGTCAGGAAAAAAAGTGATTTTTTACTGTTTTCCAGATCGTAATGTAGATATATTTGTGATCACATATCTTGAACCTCAATATGAAAAGGGGAAAGTGGTACAAGTGAGGGGGCGCTGTGCATCCTTTGATAAAAATGAATTTCAAGATACGTTACAATATCTTGAAGAGTTTGTCACTTTTGAAATGTTACCTGAATAATTCATAGTATGTTCCTCCACCAATCACATATATTGGCTGTGTATATGTGAAATCATAGTGCGCGCGATTATTTTCTCAACAAAAATGTTGGGTACATATGATAGAATAAATCTAGATAGGGTTTTTATGTATATTTGTCAGTATATCAAGAGATGTTATTAAAATTAAAGTGGTTATCAAGTCCAAGAAGAGCACTCATGAGAGTGTTTTTCTTTTTCAAAAAATGATGAGGGCTAAGAAAAAGATCATGTAATACATATGCTTTTCTAGGGACCTTTAGCTCAGTTGGTAAGAGCAGACGGCTCATAACCGTCCGGTCGTAGGTTCAAATCCTACAAGGTCCATCACTATTTGTATACCTTTCTTATTAGAACATGCATGGGTATAATCCTAGTCCAGAAACGATTATATGGGTCATGATAAGATTGAAAATGAATACATGTAACAAACCGAAAAAAGTTGTTCCTAGGGGCCATAGCCATCATTTTTTACAATAGGGAGTAGAAGAGTGCGGTTTTGGACATACTCAAATAAGACTCTCTGGATTTCGTATTTTTTATA
>NZ_JAEHBI010000090.1:0-7989 GCF_016483705.1 Bacillus cereus group sp. N6 | reverse complement strand
TTCAGAATAATAGTATCAGTATGTCCAAGTTTGAGAGATTATTTGCAAGTGGCCTGAAGTTTTTGCACCAGAACCCTAAATAGTCTGTTCATTTAGAAAAGTTGATATGAAAGTTAGACTATTACATCATATCCTAATTATCTGAAAATTAATTTTATCATTCGACAAATGTTGCGCCAGAATTGATTAACCTCTCTCTTGATACAGAGTACTCTCGATAAAGTTTATCCACGAATGTTGCTGCACTAGTGACCTCTTTAATAACTCCAATTCCTTGACCACATCCCCAGATATCCTTCCATGGTTTGGCTTCCCCTGTAAAATTCATCTTAGATGGAGCACTTTCAGAAAGGGAGTCTGGATTTATACCCGCAGCACGGATTGATGGTTCAAGATAATTACCATATACACCAGTAAAGAAATTAGTGTAAACAATGTCATCCGACGTCCCATTAACGATTGCTTGCTTATACACATCAGATGCATAAGCTTCGTGAGTTGCAATGAAAGGCGAACCAATATAAGCAAGATCCGCTCCCATGGCCTGTGCGGCTAGTATCCCACTTCCACTAGCGATGGATCCAGCCAAAGCAAGAGGACCATCAAACCACTGTCGAATTTCTTGAATCAATGCAAATGGGTTCTTCACACCAGCATGACCGCCTGCACCAGTAGCAACAGCTATCAAACCATCTGCACCTTTTTCAATTGCTTTGTGTGCAAAAGTGTTATTGATTACATCATGTAAAATCAAGCCTCCGTAACTATGTACTGTAACATTTACATCCTCGCGTGCTCCGAGGGATGTAATAATGATGGGAACTTTGTACTTGGCGCATATTTCCATATCTTGTTCTAACCGATCATTAGACTTATGCACAATCTGATTAATTGCGAACGGTGCGGCTGGGCGATCTGGGTAACGTGCATTATGAGAGGCAAGCTCTTCCGTAATTTCCGATAACCATTCGTCGAGCAATGAAGTGGTCCTAGCATTTAAAGCGGGCATGGAACCAACGATTCCTGCCTTACATTGCGAGATCACTAGTTTTGGATTACTAATAAGGAAAAGCGGTGCGCCGACTACAGGAATGCGCAACCCTTTAAGTATTGGTGGGATTTTTGACATATATTTTCTATTCCTCCATTCCAACGGTCAAATTTTTACCGCTATCTATTGTACCTATCCTGTGCAAAAATTTAACTGGTAGCACAAACTCATGTAGATCTTTTTATCCAAACAACTTACAGTACAAATAGGGAATTATAGTAAACTTCACAAAGTTAATCCTCTTCACACTTATATTTCCATTATAGTGCTAATATACTTAGCAATTCTAGGTTTGTAATTATTTCTCAAGTTTCATTTCCATACAGGTTCTGTTGCAAAGCTGGTTAAATCTGGTTATGTTTGCAACAGAACCATTTTTGTTATATTTCGAATGTGTGTACCTTTCAGATGGATACATACATTCTGATTGTTGAATTCCAACCTAGAACGTGTACCTTTACAAACAAAAGAAGCACCCAGATGGCCGCTCCTTTTGTTCGTAAATTTCAAATAACTTAGAATCATTATAATTATGTTGAAAATATAAAATACTTGTACATTTAATTCTTTTCCATTATCTAGGTCTATTTTGATAGCGATGGTAAACTGTCTTCATATGTGATGTCGGCCGCACGTTTATTACGATAATTAGATGAGATATCTAAAATCTCAACATCTACCATTATATATTCTTTATCTTTTTCAATGACTGGTGATATATTTGTAACCTTATACGTTCTATTTCTTGGTAAAAGTAATTCCATTTCTCCAGGAAAATTACTTAAAGGGTCTACATATATAGCGGGAACACCTGTAGGAACATGAATTTTCATTAAAATAGGATTCTTACTAAATCCTTCTGCAGCATCTTTCACAATGCTAGTACTCATATATGCTGGATCTTTTTTATATTTTCCTTGAAACATATTTTTAAAGAATTCAAATTTCTTCATATCTATATTTGAATTACTGCTAACTAAAGAATCGCCTTTTTTTCTATCACTTTTCACTAAGTCCCCCTTTGACAACCCAAATGCACTTTCACTTACTCGACGATAGACTATCATATCATCATGTAGTCTCACCCTAGAAAAAGCACGATCTATCTGTTTAATACTCTTCTCTATTTTTTCTTTATCTAGAACATCATAATAATCAGAACGAAGATAGCTATTAATGCTGCCAGAATCCACCCCAGTATATCCTCTTATTGCATCTTTTTCTACTTGTGGAGTAAGTTTATTCCACAAGTTAAATAGTTCATTTCCCCAAGCTATTGCTTCTGGTTTGCATTTTGAATGAAAGTCCAATGGATTGGTAGAGTGACACTGTTGATTAGAAGTGACTGTCTCTGCAGAAGTGTTAATAGGTATTGTTAAGAATGACACCATACCTATACATACACTACATATATTCAACATTCGTTTGTTTTTCAACATCATTTTTCCCCTCCTTTTTTAGCTGCTATATCCCTTTCCCTCATACAGTACTAGGAATTACTGCATATTACTGTGTTTTACTCTGGGTAGTTTCGAAAGATAATTGAAAACCTATCTATAAAGAAAATACAAAAAATATAATAGTTGCTTAATAGTTAGTGCCAAATAGCTCATCTCATTTGATGTTAAGAAACTCTGCAACAGACGCTTATTCTTCAACTTGTTGTGCGGCTTCAGGGTTACCCGATCCTTTTGTACGCACAGTGTGAAATATATTTAATTTTTGCGTTTGTTTTTTAATCACATCTATTCGCGTTTCCAATTGATTTCCTCCTGAAGTAATCCTATTATAATTATTAATTAATTCTTGCAATTTTTCCGAAGGTTTTATAGAAACATCCATCGTTGCTTGATAAACCCCTGCCCAAAAATAAGAATAACCATAATTATATACCGCTTGTGGCATAGTAAATTCACGTCTAATAGAATCCTGTTTCAATAAAGTGGTTCCTAACGTTTGTGTTGTTTGCCACATTCCATTACCACCAACTTGAAATGCATGTTTATATCCAATTTCAAAGTCTAGTCCTAAGGTTTGTCCAACTGTAAAAGCTTCTTCTTGCGAAACACCTACTGTATTATCAAGATTAAATGAGTATGCAGAAGTTTTATTCAGCCTTTGTGCATCTATCCGTGTATAATAGTAATCTGTTACTGATTTAGTTCCTTGGACTACAGCTAAATCTTTTGGGAAAGCCCATTTCCCTAGCAGTTCTCCCGACCTGATATCGGTTGTATTCTTGAGATAATACGTATTATTTACCTTAGGTAGCGGTTTTAAATTTTTATCTACAAATATTGCATCTTCAAATATCGTTCCAGGTCCACCAGTTGGTCCCCAAGACCCTGCAGAAAAATCCTTCGTCGCTATGACATCGACATATACATACTTATCCATATCGGATTCTATGGTAGTCTTTTCTCCGGTCTCAGGTAATGAAACATTGCCATTCTCGGGTGAAGAGATATCTTTATAATAATCTAAATTTTTCTTTACACGTTTTGTAGTAGACTTAGGATAATCTTTTTCCTGCGATAGGATACTAGTTACATATTGTATCGGTTCTTCTGCACTAGCAATACTAGGACTCATGATATATGAAGTGCTTACCATACAAAAAATAGGTAGCTTTATTTTTTTAAATAACATAACATCGCTCTTCCTTATAATTATTTTTTCATATTATGATATTGGTTGCCAGTTTGAACCTGGTTTCAAGACATCTGATATAACTGTTTTAAGAAAATATTCTTTTTGTGCAACATCATAGCCTTCAGCAACAGCAATACCAGTTGTAGCTAGATAATGTATAGTACTATTATTTATAGAATCTTTATATTTATTTCCGTGTTCTATTGTGTTTAGAATATCATCATCGGATATCCCTCTTTCGAACGCCCTCTGCATAGCATGACCATTAGGTTCTTTGTATTTTTTTCCAAATCGTTGTTTTAATTTGTTTTTTAAACTTTTTGTTCTATTATTATGGTGATATTTACCTATTACGGTTGTGCCAGATCTTTTCTCACGATCAATAATTTGATCATTTTTAACGTCCATCTGAAACGATTGTGATGGAGAAAATCGGTAATCTAATCCCCCATTTTCTTCAATTTGATATTCACTTGCGTGTACATTTATATCACTTACAGCCATTGTACCGCTTACTAATATCCCTGCACATAAAATAGGTTTGATCAATTTCTTCATTTGTATTTCAGCTCCTAAAATAGATAATATTTATAATAATATATAATATTATTACGATATGATACATCGTTGGGGATTTACTTATACAAGGCCTACTTATCGTTTTAAAAAAGCAACTCCTCTGAAACAACAGAAGTTCTTGCGGGAGCTTAACTGGATAAAAAGACTTATTACATAAATGCTTTTAATAATTGTACTACTAATGGAGCAACTCCCCCAATAAATGTTAAGACTGCGATTGCAATTGACATCCCAATTCCTCCCCTTTGAAATTTTCGTTTCTTAATTATATTTATTTTATCATACACAATGATGAAACATTTATCATATGTAATTTTGCATATCTCAACTTTATATATTTTGAACTACGCGATACCAGATAGAAAAAAGAGTCACCATCCCAAACATTAGGGAACGAAGACCGCAAATGTGTTGCATGATTATAGTGAATATATTAACAAAAACCAATACTTGTATATAACACACGAGTGACTCATTCCAAGAATCTTCAAAATAATCATGGTCTATACAATTCTTTTCAAAGAAAATCATTCTTTCCTATAGAATCTATACACCATACCATGTTTAGAGGAGTGATTTTCATTGACAGAAACCGTAAAAATTGAAGAATTAAACAAGTTCTTGCCATTGACTTCTTTAGAAGCGCTGCCTGCTGAAGATCAAAAAATGCGCCTACAATACTGGAAAGAGCACTTTTCAAGCAAAGAAATCTTAGAAGGATTAGGAACCTATAAAAATAAACTCTATGATTTGTATAAAAAGCATGAAATTACGACCCAAGGGAACATGCAGGCAAAACGAAAAGAAAAGACTACTCCCAAAGAAGATACATCTAGCAATCTACAATATACTCATTCCACCGAACCAGCTCAAACGCAAACACTTCCACTAACCATCCCGATGCAAGATGTACCCGTGATTTTAGAACCTGAACCTACAACGCTTCCATTAGAACCTATAGAACAGATAGAGCCCTCTATCCCAGAATCCTTTCATATCCACTATGCAGGACGCAAATCGAAACAGAAGGTCATTAATCAGTTACAAGCCCTTGCTACTTTGTTAGAGGAAGAATCACACGAACAATATCAATTCTCTATTCAAATTGATACGCCCTCCGTGAAATAAAAACCGAAATAAGTTGCGAACATATACACTCTTTTAACCTGTTGTATAAAGTACAGTTTGTATGAGAAAACTGTTAATCATCCATGATATGTATTCCATTTTGAGTATCCATTATTAGTTACTCTTTTTTATTACTTACTGTTCTCTTACAACACTTTGCTTGCATAATATATCGTTCTATATTAGGACACGGAATATTTTTGTATCGTTTCTAGGACAACCGACACAATACTTTGCATATGCTGATGCAATGCCGTTACTTGTACCAACAATTTTTCTCTTTTATATGTTTTCATATCCCGCATCATTCCTACAGAAAGTTTTTTTATTTCTTAATATGCTTCTGAGCTTTCAAATGCTACTGTCTCTGTATATGCTATCTTAGGAAATGGATTTCGCTGTTCCTGTTTCTTGCTCTCCCATTGCTGAAATACATATTGAATCCATAGCTTGATTTCTTCTTGCATAAGTATGATTTTCTGTATTTGCTCTGCTTTTCTATTTCCCCTCATTACAGCCACTCCATTCTATTTCCACATCAAAAAATCTCTCAAATTAATTTTTTAACTGTTTTATTTTGCGATTTCCTTTGTATCTAAAACATATAGCTGATTCACCAAAGAATCATATTCTCTTCGTGTGATTTGCTTTCTATACAACTGAATTAATAACTCCTTATGTGTTTTTGAAAATGCCATTTTGTCAATCCATTTTGGATACATACAATGCCTCTCTCCCTGTCTGTTTGAACATGCTGTCACATTGTATGATTGTATCTTGCTATTCAGATTCTATCAATACATAAACAACGAGCTCTTACACATTTAAGCAGCGTAATTTCAACATTTTTTATAGATGAGGAAAAATAATGATTCGAAAATTTAAAATGGTATCATTGATTTGTATATTATGTTTCTTGAGCATTCCGAATAACGGAGAAGCTCGGGTGTTATCACGAAGATATCTAGAACCCACCGGCATTGTCACATGGGATGTTTCAACAAATAAAAAAGTTATCGCAATTACGTTTGATGATGGACCTCATGCAATATATACACAACAAATTTTAGAAGTATTAGACAAATATAATGCAAAAGCAACGTTTTTTATGCTTGGATTTCGAATACAGCGATATCCTCAATTAGTACAAGCTGTTTTAAGTAGAGGACATGAAATTGGAAATCATACAATGAAACACGTTTATGCAAACGATGCTACTTCTCAACAAATTCAAGCAGATATTTTAGAAGGACAAAAGTATATCGAGAAATATAAAAAAAATTCATTACTTTTTCGGCCACCAGGTGGTTATGTCAATGATGCGGTGTTTACAATAGCAAAACAAAAAAGGTATCAAATCGTACTTTGGTCTTGGCATCAAGACCCTCACGATTGGTCAAAGCCTGGAGTAAACGCAATTGCTAATCATGTAATAAAGAATGCTAGAGGTGGAGATATTGTACTCTTACATGATGGTGGAGGGAATAGACAACAAACTGTTGAAGCTTTAAAAATTATCCTTCCAGCACTACAAAAACAAGGGTACCAATTTGTAAAAGTTTCCGATCTTCTCCAATATAAATATTGAAGAGCTAAATTCGTTTAATACATATTTTCATTAAAATATGGGAAGGCGCTTCTATTAGAAATAATGGTTCTGGTGCAAAAATTCCAAAATGCTTGAAAAGGGTTTATCCAACTTGGCCATACGGGTACTAATAATTTGGGACTACTTTATCCATTGTACCCGAAGAAGTGTTAGATATTCACAAATATGATGTACAACAGTTAGGGATAGATGGGATTATCAGTACCATTCCATTAGACGAAAGGGAGCTTCCTATTGTTCAAATATCAGTGGTTCCAACTCGAAGAGAGTTAGGTGATATTCAAGCATTCTTACACGAAAAGTGAGGCCACATTTGTGAGAACGATATCACAAATGTATACAAATTACACTTGTTAAAAGAACTTTTCGTACATATCGATGCTCTCCCTTTTCGATATAATGAATATCTCTACAATAAATATTATTTTTCACACCACCTATTTGATAGAGACCAAAAGAAACGGACAATATAAGCATGAGGCATATATTGTCTTTTTCGTGTGGATTCAATCATGTGGAAAAGTCGGTTTCGGGTATTTCTATCAAAAAACAACATGTAAATAAAACATAGAAAGGAGCGAGTAATGAAACGAATTTTATATCTATGTATCGCAACCAGTATATTTGCTACAGCCGGTTGTTCTTTTGATACAAGTAAACCGTATACGTCCCATTCTAAACAACAAACAGAAAATGCATCAAGCAAAGAAGCACGTCAAACATACTTACAGCAACAACTGCAAGAGGCCAATGCTTTTATCCAAGAGCCTACGATACGTGCAAATAAATATAAAAAAATGATGGAATCACCTTTTAATTTTTATAGAGGAACAACACCTTTGTATTATAGTGACTTACGAACAGGAGTCATTCCGATACCAGCGGGATGGAAACAACACACACCCATTCAAACTTGGTTAGAAGGAGACGCGCATGCCCAAAACGTAGCTATTTTTGATGATCGTGAGGG
>NZ_JAEHBI010000009.1:0-138380 GCF_016483705.1 Bacillus cereus group sp. N6 | reverse complement strand
GTCTCGTGGGCTCGGAGATGTGTATAAGAGACAGATTTTTTGTGTATTAAATTGTTCTTATAATAAAATAAAATTGATTGTTTCAAAGCGGTATAATTTCAAAAACTAATCTTTATGTAAAAATAGAATGTCTACATAATTTGTAAAATCTGTTTATTCCTAGTTCTATATTCTAAAGTCAAAAACCCCCAATGCTAGGGGTTTTTTATTTCTCTTTATAATTATTGTATCCTTTAATAGTTAACAATAAACAAGTGTTATATTTATGCAAGATAAACATTACTGCAATTTTAAAAAATACTTTTGTCAATAATAATTACTCATGACAGGTCGAAACATAATTTTAGCTGGCAATGCAGGAACAGGAAAGACCTACCGCTTAGGCATCAAAGCATGCATGAAAGGTTACAAAGTATGCTTGACAACTATACCGCTGTTAATTAATCAAATTAGAAAATATAGATTTTAAAGAACACATCATGCTTTTCAAAATCAATTTTAAAAATATAATTTAGTTATAACTGATGAGATACATGTCTTTTGATAAAGAAGAAACCGAGTTATTATTTACTCATTTATTATTAAGAATAAATCAAAAATCAAGTATGTATCGTTAATATGATATTATTTTCTTACCGTATGAACGAAACAAAGAAATAGTGGAAGAACAAGAGTTAGTAAAATAGTAAATCATAAAAATAACTGATTCAAAAAATCACCATTAAAGAAACCACCATTTTCATTCATCTACTCAGAAGAAGTGGCTGGATTTGTAATGACAAAACGCTTAGATTTTCAATTGACAAATACAGCAAAGAAAAAAACATATAACTGCTTGTACTATCCATAATAAAAATAAGAAGGAATCTGTACACCCCCTTCTTATAATGGACTTTCAAAAGTATATGTAATATCCACCGTTCCATCTTGCTGAATACTAATTTTTTGAATCAACGTCTGAAATACATGGATCAAATCTTGTTCTTGTTGTTGCAACTGTTCAAAAGCTTGTTTTATTGTTTTAATATCCATTTGCACAGCATCACTATTTTGTAAGATAAGCAATTCGTGATTCGCTTTCGTTATTTCTGCTTCAAGATCGTTCCGTTTTTTTTCAAATTCTTCTTTATTAATGAGTTCTTCCAAATACAGATCTAGTAGTGCTTTTTTCTTTTGTTCATTCACATTCATAAGCTTTTGTAACTCTTTTATTTTTTTCTCTTGCCCCTCTTCGACATTACTTTGGAGTTTTAAAGTAACAGACTCCCCTTTTTTTACTAATAAATCAATAATGAACTGACGAAAATCATGATATTGAATGGGTACATGATTTACACAACCATGCTTCCCAGCTCTTCTGTACTGAGAACACTTTAAATATTTCCACTCTGTCCGTTCTCCGTTTTTCTTTTTCAAGTAGGACTGTACAATCACCATGTTTGAACCACAAACTGCGCATTTTGCTATATTTCGAAATTCATTCCAAGCTGTAATCTTTGTTTTATTTGCATTAGTATCTTTTTGATTTATTTGATTCCATACCTCTTCATCTATAATTGCTGGATGATGATTAGGAAAAACAAACCATTTTTCTTTCGGATTTCGGATTTGTTTTTTCTTACCACCAACTTTCACAGAAGTATATTGATTTAAGATAAAAGTCCCTTTATAGATCGGATTTCGAAGAATTCGCTGGACAGAAGTCATCTGCCAGTGTTTTTTAGTTTTTGACTTTACACCTAATCGATTTAACTCATTAGTAATTTTTTTATATCCCCAACCGTCTATATACCACTTATACATTTTTTTGACATTATCAGCTTCTTCCTTCTTTATCACCAACTTTTGATTTTCGCGATTGTAGCCATATGGAACTTTTCCAATATGCTCTCCACGACGTACTTTTACTGCCAAAGCTGCGGTAATACTAGAAGAAAGAGTCCTGCTGTATTGAGCTGAAAATAAAGACCATAGCTCAAACGCCATGTCGTTTTTTCCAGCTTTTACCGAATCATAACCTTCTTCAACAGAAATAATTCTCACATTATGAGCAAGTAGAACTTCGCGAATCTCTAATGAGTCCTTTAAATCCCTTGCTAGGCGCGAAATGGATTTAAATATCACCATGTTAATTTCTTTTAACCTTGCTTTTTGTAGAAGTAATTGAATTGCAGGACGATCAGTGAATAACGTTCCACTAATCCCTTCATCTTTATAAACACATTGTTCGTCCCATTCAAAACCATTTCGTTCCAACCAATTCCGACAAATATCAATTTGATTTTCAACAGAAGAAACTTGTTCATCTCGGTCGGTTGATATACGGACATATACACTATAAGCCCCCAAGTAATCACCTGCTTCGCGCACAATTAAAGCGTTTATTTAAATACATATGTTTTAACTTGAAAGTTTACTCATAAAATCGCTTTCCTGACGAAGTAATCTAATCCCCCTCTTCATTCTCAATGCGATTACAAAACAAAAACGAGCTTCTTAAATATAGAAGCTCGTCTCGTATTATGTGATATTACAATATATAATATTCATTTAAATGAAACATTTTTGCAAAAATGAACATCGTCTCAACAATCCAATTAAGATTAAGCTACTAGTCATTCTTATTATCCTACTTCAACCAAACCATAACGCTCTCCTACTTTGTCGCTTAAAGATTGATATTCTTCATCTGTAAGCAATTCACACTTCTTTAAATGCACTATTATTTCATTCATTCTTTTTGCATACTCTGTATGCTTATCTGGGGGAATATCTGGAGAATCATCATCTATTTCGTCAATAAGAGCATTTACTTTTTGTTGAATCATAGTATATAAGTTTTGCCCTTCTCCTAACTTTTTCAATTCATTAACAGTAAAAGAGATAATAGGAATATCCGTCTTGCAGAATATTTTCTTTCTCTTTCCTTCACCATATCTCCATCCATAACCGCCAATACCTTTAATGGAAATAAAAATCCCAAATCTCGCTCCCCTATCTGGAATTAATTCTGCTAATTTAGTTACCATTCCAACATCAACTGAAGTTGTTTTCTTATTTTTGCATTCACAAATAATCTTCGGCCCAATGTATTCTTTTATAAATGGTGGCTGAGCTTTCCTACATAGGTCTATTTCCAAATCAGATTCATTATCCGTCTTTTTCACATTCATTTTTACAACTGTATCTTGAAAACGTTCAAACAAAAATTTTGAAAAATCCTCTAATAAAGCACCCTTTTTCTGATTTAATTCTTTTCCCCAACTTTGTGATTCTTCTATTTGCTGTATGTAATTATTAAATATTAACAAAGATCCATCGTCTTCAATAAGTGGTTTCCACAAAAAATCATCGTTTAATCTACCTAACACATCTTCTAAATCACTATATGACTTTATTGGTTGCATTTACAAATTCCCTCTCCTAAAACCAACTTTTGCATGTTGAAAATCGAACAATGCGTCACATTCTTGACATAATTCATCAGCTGACGAATTATAATATTCCTCTAAAGAATAAAACCATTTCCCATGTTGGTATTCTTCACCTTCACACTCTACATATATAAGTAGCTCAAGCATTTTCTTATTCACTAATTCAATAAGAATTTCCTCTGCTATATTCACATCAATTATTAACTTCCGAGAAAGCAAAGACTTCGTCAACACATCACTTTTACGCAGACATTTAATTGTTTCATCAAGTATCACTACTTTACTGTCTGGCAATTTGTATTTGCCTACGATATTCGTTAATTTTTCGTATGACAATGTTGACCACCTCCTCTTCGACAAAGGTATTTGTCCCTCTGATAACATAAGCATTACTAGCATATTCTACAAAGAATTTATAATTACAATTTTCTGTATTTAAAATCACGCCTAATAAATCTACATCACCATCTTGACGCGATCTTTTAGCAGCTTGTGCTGCCGATCCAGCTCTAAATCCTTCTTCTCTTGATTCAACATTAACTGTATGAGTTATACCATCCGAACGCTGACGAAACAATGAAAAGGATTCTTCCTCTTCATTATAACCATATTTTTCTATTAATTGGGATTCAAAAGACAATTGTACATCTTGAATGAATCGATTTTTTAATGCTTCTTCCGTCTTTATATCAACTCCAGCAATTTTCAACAAGTGAGATGTGAAAACCTCAATTGTTGCTTGGGCATTAAGCGAGCGCCTATTAATCTCAGGATTATTATGATTGGTTGCATCTTCAGCTAACCTAAATAAAGCTTCAGGTGTCCAATTCGGTGGATTAACCCTACAATCACCTATATATGTCCTTACCTTATTAAAGAACATATTAGCGATAGGAGACCAATCTCCTTTTTTTCCTTTTTTCACACCATTAACATTCAATGTATTTGTTGTTGGATTAAAAATAATTTTCATATCATCACTATTATCAAATATTACACAATGACAAAAGAATATTTTTTTGTACAATCTACTATCTCCATTTATCTTGGTCCCCGATATAATACAAGGACTTATAAATGAAAATATATATTCCCCTCGATCTTCATCCCTACTAATTTCAATCAACTTAATATCATCTAAATTTTCCATCACATGATATAAGTCTTCAGATTTATTATCAGGATCTATCTCCCATAATTTCATATCTATATAATTTTCTTTTTCTTGATGAAGTTCCTGAAGAAATTCTAACGATGGTTTGTTTTCTACATTATAAACATATGTATGGTTATTACCGTCTATTTGATGTAACGATAACCATTCCGCAAACTCTTCTAAATCAATAGCAGGCTCTAATAAACCAGTATCAACTAATACCTCATTTAAACGTTCTAACATCCCCCTCCTATTTCCTTTCTTAGCCAGTCCATATTTATCAAATAATATTTGGTAATGTTTAAGTTGAGTATAAGCTTCTAACAGTTTAAAAATATTATCCCAATTCATAATTTCCTCCTACATCCGATCCACCTATTTTATTCTAGTTTAATGCACTCAAGAAAATAATGGAAGATATATTGGATACCTTTTCCTTTTCCTTTTCCTATTTCTAATTAATCCAAACAAAGTCCACAATAATATGAATTGCCCCTCTCTCTTTGCTTTGACACCAAATGATAAGCTTGTTCCGCTTTTATATACTTTTGTTCTCTATGCAACTTCCTTATTTCAATAATTATTTTTCAAGACTAAAAAATACAAAAACGATATATTTTCATATAAAATAACCATATACAACTAGAGACATACGACAAGTTCAAAAAAAGAAGGAGGATTTACATGGCGAAAAACGGAGAACCAGGTAAAGGGAGAATTGGAGCTGTAAAAGGACGTAGTCAATTACAAGGTCCTAATGGAAATTGGATTAAACGAGACAGCACAACAGGAAGATTCCTTGATCAAAAAACCAGTAGCCAAACACCTTTCAAAGGTGTTCGAAAAGAAAAATAGCAATGATAGAAATATCTGTCACTAAATAAAAAGAAGAACTGCATAATTACAGTTCTTCTTCTTTTCGTTGAAATTCTATCGCTAACATACAATCCATATTTTGTCCAACCTCTCTCTCATACAAATATGCCTTTATAATTTTACTCAAGTTATATTACGGATTTGATATTACAAAAGTTAAGTAACAAACGTTATATTACTTATATAAAAAAACATAAACTTCAAGATACTATCTGTTTTTTACTATCCCGCTCATTTTATGCAGAATGTCCTACTAATCTTTGAAAATGTGTCAATTTACACTTCACCTTTGCACCGAATGACAAAAAGCACATTCACCCTTTCACCGAGACTTATAAAATCTGAATATTCATTATTTAACAACGAAAGTACAAACCTTATGTACCATAGGGTCTCGTCCCACTTTTTCCGAAAAAACACTCGGTAAAGGAGTAGGAATGGTATACCATTCCTACTCCTTTACCGAGACAAAGTTTCCCTTAAACTATGCACTTCACCTTTCTACCGATAACAAAATTCTTTGAAACTGACAAAATTCTAAAACTTTTCTCTTCACTGGACAGAATATCTATCAGTTGCATACCTGGATTGTACACGTCTTTCTAAATCCTCAGCTGGATAGTGCTTTCTTTGATATGTGGGCGAACAATTTGATTTAAACATCATTAAATCAATTGGAAAACCAACTGGATTTACTCCATAATCTGATGAATAATTGCTTGTCCAGTCTACAATATCCCTCATTACAAATTGAGCCCACAAATCCAATTCGATATTATTCAAAGGACTTATAGAATCCTTAAGGCGCGCTTTTGCAATCTGATAAAACCTATCCTCCTCGAATCCATCTGTAACAATCTCATTAGCACTGTAATCTTTGATTTCAAAAGTTCCTAATGTATCATCCCACTTTAGTTGCCGCATAAAACCAATACCACTTTCATGACCAAAAATAATCAAATTCAAGTCAATTTGTTTGATGTTTGATAATAGCTCACTATATATCTGGACGGCAAGTTTCGTTACTTCTTCTTTTTTTGTATTCGGACCAACTTGAGTTTGAAGCTTTAACCTTGCTTCATCACTTGGTGTCCCACAACTGGCGAACCCCATTGATTCATTAAGCTTAAAAATCTTACTCACTTCAACACACGCCCAATATGTTTCTGTCCCAGGTTGTTTTAAAATCCGTTGAGTATCAGCTACTAAAAAAGCTCCGTCTTTTAAGCAATATCCTACTAACGCAGTCATAAAAAACATTCCTCCTACTTTGTTTCATCACATCAACAATAACAAATATTTCGAATAATTAAAACAAAAAGGATTTTTACATACTTATTAGAACAAATGAAATAGGGAGGTGGCAACACTCTATGTTTGATACAGAAGAATTTTATTTGAAGGAAGTCGAAAAATATAAGCATTTAATGCATCATGAAAAATTATTAATAGTATTATCAAAAAGTGGATACTCAAAAGCCAAATTCAAATTAGGTCAAGCAAAGCAAGAATTAGTTATTTCTATTACTTTAGAATATTTAGGGTCAGGTTTATCTTTTATAGATTTGATTAACGAAGCAAACTTAGGATTGATGCGAGGAATTGAGGAAATAAATAATCTTTCCGACAATGACTTAGATGAACATCTAAAACCTTTTATCCATTTATCCCTTCAAGAAGCACTCTCTCATTTGAAGAAACAATGATTACTTATCTAACCCCAACCAAGGTTATGCTTTTACTGGAAATGTAAAAAAGAAGACAACTCTCTCATGTTAAAGAGAGCTGTCTTCTTACCTTTATCTATTTATTGATAGAGCTTTGCCAAACGGTTTTCATTAATATTTCAAAATAAGGTATTTCATTCCTACTCTAAACTAATTTTTAGTGTATATTCTGTACTCATATCTTTATCAATCATAATTTTATCAACTATATGTACCAAAAATTGACGAATTCTCTTTGTATCTGATTTTAAACTAGAAAATTCTAATGCAAGCTCTTTTAATACATTTTGTTGTAAAACCTTCCGATTAAAGCTCACCTCTTGTATATGCTCTATTTCCAATTGCTTTTGCTTAATGATTTCTTCCGACTCCTTGATCTCGTGTAACAAGTGAATACGATAATCCAGCATTACATCCAACAAAGGATCAATGTCAGGATTATCTTCGGATAGCCTTTTCTTATGATTATATAAAGCATCTATTTCGCGCTCTGATTCTTTAACCAAAGCCAGACAGTTTTCTATTTGTTTTGTTAGACGCTTGGTTTCTTTTTGAGTGTTTCTCATCTGACCCTCTACACTTTTTTCTATTTCAACAATCAGTTCTGTGTGTGATTTAGAAATCACTTTATCTTTGATTTCTGCAACAATGCTATTGAAAATTGAATCGTGCAATTCACCTATTACATGCGACATTTTACAGGATTTATTTGGGCAGATATATTTCTTGTGCCCATACTTCTTTCCATTCTTCCCTTTTGTCTCTTGATTTTTTGGCATAAGAGGCAAATCACAACTTTTACAATGGATTAAATCCCGAAGAATATATTCTGTTTTTAATTTTTTAGGAGGAATTTCTCCATTACGCTTTTGTTCAAACAAACGAATCGTTCTTAACCATTCTGCCTTAGACATGATTGGTGGGATTTCTTCACACCGTTCCATTTCCCACTTCGAAAAATCTTCAATACTATTTCCAGCTCCATGTTTGATACGCTTATTGGTAACATATCCTGCATAATATGGATTTGTCAAAATACGTTTCACTGCTTCTTTCTTCCAATGGTGACAGTGTGTCTGTTCTTTTTGTTCATTTAACATATTTGCAATAGCAGAAAAGCCATCTCCTTTGTGATACATCTCATAAATTTTTAATACAATCTCCTTTTCATCCTCTACAATTGAAAGTTCTTTTGTTTTTTCATCTTCTTTATACCCGTATGGAACAGGCCCTCCCATCCTCTTTCCATACGCAGTTCTTTGTTTATATGCATCTTTTGTACGGTGACTAATTCGTTCTACTTCATACCGTGTTGCACCATCTCGAATTAACTGTGTAATTGAGTCCCGCTCCGTATATATTTCCGATGTGCTTGTTAATATAACATCCGTATTCGTTTGCTTCATAATCAATCGTATTTGCATGTGTTCCAATTCTGAACGTGCAAGACGATCGTCCGCATATACAATAACAAAATCGTACTTCCCCTGTTCAACGCCTTCTATAAGCTTCATCATTTGTGGGCGTTGCGTTATCTTCTTCTTAAATGCCGATTTACCAGGGTCTATATATTCCTTAACAATTTCACATTCGTAATTTTCAACAAACTTATATACATTATGACGTTGCATATCAATAGTCTGCTTATCCGATGAAACCCTTGCATAAAAAGCTCCTTTTTTCCCTTTACCTAATACATCATAAATTGTTTTCACATGTATACACCTCTTGATAGCTTAAAAATGGATGTTTAAAAACAATTTCATAACCATGTTTGTCTATCATTACCGTAAAAATTAAATCTCGAAATAATTCAATACTCTTATAATCTGGTAATGAATCTAACACTACTTCTTTATGAATGTCATCTTTTAAATCTTTTAATTGATCAGGAATCTTTTTTAATACATGTAACTTCGTTTCCAATTCCTCCTTCATTCGCTTGTACTCTTGTACATTTCTATGTGAATCAAGCATTTGATTCTGCAATAGTATATTTTTCTTTTCCTTCAACCAATTTTGCACTTTTGTGTGTATATTCTTGTTCATTCTATTTAAACGCTGTGTATATTCTTGTGATTTTTGTTTCGCCTTTTGAACATTCTCCTTGTAATATCGTTCAAATAAACGATCCATCTCTTTTTCTTGCAAGGTAAGAAAAAACTGTTTCATCTTATCAAATGTTTGCTCTTCTATATAATCCTTATCAATGTACAACGCGTGTTCATTACACTGATACCCAATTAACCAAATACCTTTTCTCTTTTTAAGAACTCCTTCTAATGGTTTCTTACAATATGAACATTGCAGGAGTCCTTCCATACGGTACAGAATATCTTCCTTAGATGGATCATCTTCTTTTTTTCTAGGACCACGTTTATTTAAAACTTGATCCAACTTTTCTTGTACAGCATCCCATTCTTGCGGTTCGATGATCATAATTTCATTTAACTGTTGTTCTTGCTCTACACCTTTTAATCGAACACAATATGTACCCATATAAAATGGATTTTCTAATGTACGTCTAATATCTTGCGTTTCCCAAAAGGTTCCTTTTCGTTTCTTAAAACCTTCTGCATCCAACTTGTGTTTGATTTGTTGCAAAGATGTACACGCATCATCTAAAAATTCATTAAAGATAAACTTGATAATATTCACTTCATTTTCTATCATTTCTATCTCTTTTGTTTTTTTATTATTTTGGAAACCATACGGGAGGCTACTCACCGCTTTCCCTGCATCGAACTTACTCTGGCGCATAGCATCAAAACGTTTGTTGATTTGTTCACCTTCATGCTGAGCAAATCCCGCCATAATCAACTCAAGATATCGATTCATGGGTGTATATTCCATTGCGGGTTCTCCAACTGTTGTAAAGTGAACCTTAATTTCCTTTTCCTGCAAGATTTCATAAATTTCCATGTACTCAATTACATTCCTAGCTAAACGATCTCGTTTATACAAAATTAAAGTTTCAATTTCATCGTTACGAATCGCTTCTAATAACTTACATAAGCCTGGTCGCTGGTACATCTTTTTCGTCCGAGCCGATACATATGGATCTTCAAACTCATAATCCAATTTAAAGTAACGTTCTTTACAATATGCTCTCGCAAAATATCGTTGCATTGTAACAGAATGTTCCTGCTTTTTAGAAGAACTACGATAGTACGAAACCGTTTTTTTCAAAGTAACCAGTCCTTCCACCTTTTGGTGCTTATAATGTATGCGTGTCCACCTGATTTTTAGAATCATTTTGTTTCATTATTTCTACACACATTTCTGCATATAATTGAAACCATTTCCCTGCTGCATCAGGATCATGAATATACGATATAGCACGAAGTTGAATTTGTTTTTGTTTAGCCACTTGGTTCATCTCCTTACCGAAATAAATAAAATGGGGGAATTACATTGATTACACAATTAGGGCAAACCATTCGAAACTTACGAAAACAAAAAAATATTACTCTAAACGATTTTGCGGATAAACTTGATATTTCCGCAGGCTACCTTAGCAATTTAGAAACAGGAAAAACAGATACTATCTCACTTCAATTGCTTGTAAGACTCAATGAAGAATTTAATTTATTCCCTTCACTTAATCAAACCACTTCTCCCTATCACGAATTACATTTCCGCTTAGATCGTATGTGCCAATTGTTAAAGTCACTGCATGATACTGATCCAAGGCTAGCAGATTATTTCATTTCTCATGTTGAAGAAGGGTTAGAGCTATACAGAAAGAACAAACCCTACAATGGTTAATATTGTCAAACGATCTTCATTTTATTCATTTAAATAAACTAATTTCATTTAAATGAATAAAGTCAAATAGAAAAAGAGAACCTGTCAATTAAACAGGTTCTCTTTTTTGTGCCTATCCAAGGAGGTTCTTTTTATGTATTGGAAACAACTTGATATTCCATTTGAAAATCATCCGCACTGCGCGAAAATGCTGTACCTAGCAAAACATGTAAACATCCATCCTTTACTCGGTTATCATTTGTTTGTTCATGGTATTCAAACCGAAGAACAATTATGGTCGTTCTTATATCCTGATCCTTCACAATTCCACAATCCTTTTCTACTCAATGATATAAAGCGAGCAGTCGATCGTATTTTAAAGGCTATTCAGCAAAAAGAAAGCATTTATATTTTTGGCGACTACGATTGCGACGGAATTACTTCTTCAACGATTTTAAAACAAGCACTAGAAAAGCTCGGTGCCCATGTAATGACAAGGCTACCTTTACGAGAAGAAGGGTATGGATTATCACCACTTGCTGTGAATTCTCTTCCTGAAAATATAAGCCTATTAATTACCGTTGACAACGGCTCCAGTGCACATCCAGCAATAAAGCTCGCAAAAGAAAAAGGAATCGATGTGATTGTGACAGATCACCATGAAGTATTAGGAGAACTTCCAGCTTGTTTCGCATTTATAAATCCTAAAAGAAAGGACAATACATATCCGTACCCGCACTTATGCGGAGCTGGTGTTGCTTTAAAATTAATACAAGCTCTTTTTCTAACATTAAAACAAGACTGGGTAAAAGAAACATGGAATTATATTGAGTATGCAACAATAGGAACGATTGCCGACGTCATGCCACTGACTGGAGAAAATAGAGCCATTTGTTGGTTTGGTCTCTATAAAATGCGAAACTGCCCAAATAAACTTTTACAATTATTTCGTGAGCAATTACAACTCAAATATATTGATAGCACTACTATTGGATTTCTCATTGGACCCATGCTGAACTCCTGCGGGCGGATATCTGACCCTAACATCGGCGCAGCTATCCTCCAAAAATCAGCACCAACAGCAGAAGATGTTCAACTTCTTATAAATTTAAATAACAAGCGCAAGCTATTAACCACCGAGCAGTTCAAATTAGCATCCGACATCATTGAACAGCAATCATTAGAAAAAGATTCATTACTCGTTGTACAAGGAGATTTTCACAAAGGTATTATTGGCATACTAGCTTCTAAAATTTCTAGCCATTATAAAAGGCCCACAATTGTACTTACCCAAGATGGAGTAGGCTCTGCAAGAAGTGGAAATGGAAGTAAGTTTTCAATTATACAAGCTATTCAATCTTGCAGTGAACTATTGAAAAAATTCGGAGGGCATGCTGCTGCGGCTGGATTATCTATTGCTCCAGAAGAGTCACACATCCAAAAGTTTAGAGAGTGCATACAAGGAGCAGCACAACAACAAAATACGTCCCAGCCAACTTCATATTTTATAAGCGAATTCCCAATCTATAACTTTCCAAATCATTTATTTGATGATTTGATGGCACTGGAACCATATGGAAATGGGCATCCAAAACCTTCTTTTCGAAGCAAAAACATATTTGCATGTGGACACTCCTGCTTTGGGAAAAATAAAGAACATGTTGAATTCTTTTTTTCAAAAAAGCGAGCCTATGCTTATTCGCATGGTCACTTATTTCAAAACTGGAATCGATATAATCGGATGGATGTTTTATATACACCCCATTCTTACGAAAAACAAGATTTTCTTATCAATGATCTTCAATTAATTCAATAAAATAACGAAGGTACACTACTTTTTCAAAGGGTAGTGTACCTTCGTTATTTCATTTCACTCGCTCTATATCTCACTAAATCCCCTATCTTCCTACAACACATTTTCTGCCAAAATCATATGTTTCTTTTTTAAAATTTTCCCTTGTGTATGATCTAATACCCTACGAATCACAGGATTATAAATTCGATTAATATGTTTATATTTCTTTTGACTAACTGGACAAATATAAACATCTCCTTGTTTTGTAATTGCTAATTCTTCATCACCATCATTCTGGTATAGGTTCTTATGAAATATTGTGTATAGTTCTTTTATCTCTTCTTGTCCTAAGCAAAATATTTCATTAGGGAACTTCTTTTCCCATTGAACCTGTACTAATTCAAAAAATGTTGCTTCGTCTATCTTAGCGACTTCCTCTTTTCCAATAACCTCCTCATCTTTAGCTACTACTAATTCCTTATCATTTTCATGATACATTTTCAATTCTTCATATAAAAAATTATAGTCTCCCACCAATTGCTCATACGCTTGATTCATCCATTCGTTTTGTTTTTTTACCTCCTGCAATTCATCTGATAGCAGCTGTATAAAGTCATATAAAAATTCAATTTCCTCGTTATGAATCCCAACTTCTGCTGATGAAGAATGAAGTACCTCCGCCTTATCTATCGAGTCTATATCACATTCATTTTCCATTAATGCCTTTACTTGCTGCTTCACTTTTTCCATGTCTTCCAATAAGCCATGGTATCCCTCCAATATCCCCCTCAAACCTGGTCTCTTTTTATCCGCAAATGCAAATATATCTTCTTTTCTAATCGCCCATCCCTCCTTACGATTATCAGATGCTATTGCTGGAATTTCTCCATTACGCAACCAACTCGTAAATGTTTTATAACTGACATGAATATAATGCTCCTCCAAAAACGCCATCGCTTCTTCAACATTAAGCCAATTTTTCATGTTACACCTCATTTCTCTAGTTACTTTATGAATGTAATAAGAAAGATATAACTATACAAACGTAATAAGAAAAATAGAAAATAAGACTTTGTTCTCTTGAGAACAAAGTCTTATTAACATAATTCATATATTGAAACCTCTCACAATTTCTTCTGTTCATTTTAATAAATTTTATTCATAGTCTGTTTTTTCCCCTACACCATACAATGTTACTAAAGGAACATTCGTTTCATCAAACATAAGGAGGTATTTCTTTGTTACAACATCTTGGGCAAACAATTCGTACATTACGCAAACACAAACATATTACATTGAATGAATTCGCCGCAAAGCTAAATGTTTCACCAGGTTATCTTAGTAATTTAGAAACAGCAAAAACCAATACCATCACATTGGATCTACTGCAGAAATTGCAAGAAGAATTGAATCTGTTTCCTGCTCTCACCCAAGAAACAGATTCACAACACCATGAACTTCATTTTCGTTTACAACGATTATGCCCAGTGTTACAACAAGTTCACGACACAGCTCCAGAATTAGCAAATTTCTTTATTGCCCATGTCGAGAAAGGTTTAGAAATATATCCTTCTTCCTAAGGCTACTCTATTCATATTTTGAACAGTTTGTCTATTCATTATTCATTTTTATGAACATTTTTTATTATTATGAATAAATTATTGAAAAAGGGAAACTATATTTATATAGGTTCCCTTTTTCATATGTATAGGAGGAAAAACAATGGATTCTCTTTCACTTACAGAATGTGTTCAAAAACTAGGAGTAACAAGCTCTGACGTCATTATTAGATTTTTAGAAGATCAAAAACAAAATGGATTCATTTATTACAGAGAAGATTTAAATACTATCTCAAAAGATACGCAATTCGATTTATACTTCTCGGAAGCAAAAGGGTTCATTAAAAATAATCATGCTTTTCCAATCCCGCGCGATTTATATGACTCTTTCAAAATCGATCACTGGTCTTTTAGATGGTTAAGCCTCTTTTACCACCTATATTATCAAGAAACCTCTCCATCGCCTTTTGAATGGCAAGATTGGGATTTTTATATTGGTGAGCAATTTGTATGGGCCTATAAAATAAACACCATAATAAACCATTCTCATCTCAATTAAATCTTAAATTATCCTTTCTCAAACAGTAACTCCCTTTTCTTAATAACCTAAAAGAAAAAACCTCCATTTAACAAGGAGGTTTTTCTTCTTTTTTACTATGAAAATATACTTCTAACGCTTTTAGAAACGCTTCTACTATATCCCGTCCCCCATACGTCTCACTTCCAAGTTTTAGTGGAGATGTCTTTTTAGGCATTTAATACCACCTCATCCCACTATATGACGATGGACTATGCGGACAACACTTTTAATTTATTAAAACTTTTCTTTTTTAAACCTGGATAAATTTTATTGTATACTCTCCATTTCCTCGGCTCTCACATCATTTACACCATATAATTTGCGGAATAAGCTAGTGAAATTATCAATGGTTTGTGGAGTAAACATTATATCTTCTTTCTGTAATCTTTCTTTGAACACTTTTGCAATTAGTGCCTTCCTCCCGCTTAATAAACTAGAGTTTTTCAAATCCTTATTTTCCTCAGATATTTCCAAGTTAGGTACAACATATGCTAAAAAATCTTCTCTTGAAAACAAATCTTCAATAGCAAACCCTGGTTCCTCGCTCACGAACACCAATTGTTCTTCGGACAACAGCAATCCATTCTTCAGCTTTTTCTTTGCCGCTTTCCCTGCATTATCATTATCCAATAAAACTTTAAAATTCACTCCCCATCCCCTAAATAAACAAGCAAATTTATCAATTTGTGGAGCTCCTATACTCGGAGTAAACCTCATGATTCCCGATTCCTCATTATAGTTAATATGTTCTTTCATACTCTCTAGATAATAGTAATCAGAAATACCTTCGACTATGATATTATGTTCTCCAAACGTCCCGAAACTTTTTGATAAATCTAAACCAATTGCAGTTATGATCGGAGTATATACCTCTTGAGTGGCAGCAGAAGATGCATGTACTTGATTCTCAATAAAGGTACCATTGTCATCATCCTTGTCTATCAAACGAATTCGCTCTAAAGTGTCAGGATTTATCAAATAAGGACTATGGGTAGTAAAAATAATTTGATTTGATTTTGCTAAAGTTTCCAATGCTTTTAAAACATCATTTTGTGCCTTTGGATGTAAATATGGACCTGGTTCATCAATCAGAATAATATCCCCTGCTTTTTGAGTAGCATTAATAGCAAAAAAGAAGGATAAAAACCATTGAAATCCTTTACTACGTTGACTTGGCATAAAATCAATACAATTTTCACCGTCATATATATACACATCTAAAGTATTATTAATACCCATGTCGAATTCTATTCTAACTTGATTTTGTGTATAAACACTCTGAAACAATGAAGTGAGCTCTTCTGAAACCCTGTCCAAAACTCTTTTAATTTCCCTATTAGACATAGTAGAAAATGAACTCCCTTCATTCCCCCCTAAAGCTTTTTGGATATAGGATACACAAACCTCTTCACTTTCATCAATCAAGCTCACAGAATCAGGTAAAGGTTTTTCAAATGCTTCAAGCAGTTTGAAATTTGGTATTTTGATCTTTTCTTTAAAAGATTCATATTGAAAAAAAGCATCTGCACTCAAGTCAAAGAATTTTTTTATCTTTTCGGAAGACATATGTAGACTTTTAATACTATTATTTATCGCACTATTAGGATTTGATTTAATCAATTTATTAATATAGTCATATAGATCTCTCACCTTATCTTTGTAACTCATCAACCAATAGATAGGCTCCTCTTGTTTTAAAAAATGCGCCAAAAACTCCAGACCTTCTCTATATAAGGGCTCTGCATTCACTTTAATTTTTTCATCCACAAATGGATCATGGGTCCAAACTATTAAATTATTACTGATTTCCTCAATTAAATCGAGGAAATTCTTACTAATAAAATATCTTTGGATTGATCCATATACACGTTGGCGATTTCCTTTTAAGTCTTTACTAATTGTAAAGCTATAAAACTTCTCTTCTAAATATGGATGATGCTCATAATCCCACATTGAAAATTTTCTAATATCCTCAAGATCTAACTTAAAAGATACTTCTATTTCTGGATTACTCTCTTCTTTAGTTTTCCCTTCTGGATAATCCTCATCGGAAAAATTTGTTGTTGAAAACACCTCTAAAGCCCTTAATATATTACTCTTCCCACTTTCATTTTTACCAGCTAAAACAGTAAGTATTGGATCTATGTACAATTTCCCAGTATCACTAATTGATCGAAAATCTTTTATTCGAACCCATTCTACTTTCATACAGGTACCACCTTTAAAGTATTTTTAAATTTTAATAATATAAATTTTACCATAAGCATTTACTTTAAAGTATTTTTGTATATTTTTGATTTTGAAACTTTGATTTGCAAACACTACACATCACATTTGAGCTGCAAAAGCACATTATAAACAAAAAAGACCACCAAAAGGCAGTCCCTCAAAACTCAATCCTATTCCCAACCCCATTCTCCACCGCTTTCTCATACAAATACTTCGCAACAATAATGTCTACCACCGCCAAACCAACTGATTTGAAAATGGTAATCTCTTCATCGTTTTTGCGACCGTCTTTTTCTCCGCTTATAATTTGTCCGAGTTCGGCGTGGATGTCGCTTGCTTCAAATAAACCTTCTTGTATCGGAACTTGAAGGTCCCCCGTTTCTTCTAATGCTGCTTCTTTTGATTCGACTACTACTTTGTTTGCGCCCGCGATGGCGTGGGATGGTAGTTCTTGCATGCTTGGCCTGAATGAGCCGACGGCGTTTACGTGGACGCCTTTTTGTAGTTTTTCTGAGAAGACTGGTGTGGATGCGTTCGTAGTTGTGACGATGATGTCTGCTTCGCTTATTGCTTCATTTGCATTTGTGTGAACATAAGTAGGTTTACTAAATCTCTCTTGTATATATTGCGAGAATGCATTCGCTTTTTCTTCTGTTCGATTGTATAAAATGACCTTTTCAATATCTCTCACCGCAAATACTGCTTCGGCAATCCCCTTCGCCTGTTCTCCTGTCCCGATAATGCATAAAGTTTTTGCGTTATGACGAGCTAAATGTTTTGTCGCTACTCCTGATAGAGCCCCTGTTCGAATCATCGTTAAGTAGGATCCTTCTAAAAGTGCGAGCGGTTCTCCCGTTTGAAAGTCTGATAGCATAACAATCCCGTTTATCGTTTTCTTTCCTATCTTTTTGTTCTCGGGGACTACTGTTACTACTTTTAAACCAAGTGCCTCAAGTCCTTCCGCTACTGAAGGCATAATTAATGCCGTATTTTTCTCGTTCGCAAATGGTAATGAGCCGCGAATTGGTGTGATCGTCCTTTCTGCGGAAAATTCTTTTAAAGCAAGCGCCGCGTATTCAATGACTTCGTTCATATTTACTAAGTTTCGTTGTTCGTTCGCGCTTATGACTAGCATATCTTTCCACCTCCTCCTCTTATCCTAACAAAAATCCCCGATTCAAATCATCTCTCGGGTCTATAACGAACTGATGAAATCCTGTAATAAATGCATACCCCGTTACTTTCGGAACGACAGCTTCATATGTATGTACCGCTGTTACCGACAACACTTCCCCCTCGAATTTCCCGTCAGTAATGCATTCATGGACGAAAATTTCTCCCTTTTGTAAAGCATCTTTTTCAAAAAGAGTTGCGATTCTTGCGGAAGTTCCTGTGCCGCAAGGAGAACGGTCTACTTGCCCATCAGCGAAGATTGTTACATTTCGTAAAGTTGCGCCTTCCCCTTTCGGTTCATCTGAGAAAATAACGCCGTATATTCCTTTTAACCCTTCTTCAAGTGGATGTTTTACTTCCATTTTGCTCTCGATGTAGTGCTTAATTTTACTGCCCCACGCTTGAATAGCAGCTAAGTCTTTGAAATCAACCTTCAAACCAAGTTCTTTACTATCTACTACCGCGTAGAATGCTCCACCAAACGCGATATCTACTTGAAATTCATAGTCATCTATTTTAATAGGGACGTCTTTTTTGTATACAAATGAAGGAACATTTTCAAATGATACGGACTCTACTTCGCTCCCGTTATATGTTGCGTACGCAATGACTTCACCAGCAGGGCTATCAATAATGAACTTTTGTTTCTCACCTGTCACTTCAAACATACCTGTTTCAATTCCGACTGTAATAACAGCAATAATGCCATGACCACACATCGTACTCCAGCCTTCATTGTGCATAAATAATACACCAAAATCAGCGCGAGCACTTGCAGGTGGAGTAATGATACAACCGTACATACCGTGATGTCCTCTCGGTTCATACATAAGAACTTTGCGAAGATGGTCCAAATTCTCCATACAGTACGCGCGTCTTTCTAGTTGCGTTTCCCCTTTTATTTCTGGCACGCCGCCTGTAATAATTCGAAGCGGTTCCCCAGCTACGTGAGCATCAATTGTCGTGTACACTTTACTAACCTTCATTTCTATCTCTCCCCTATATGTTGATACTATTTTTATTGCAAATATCATGCCAACGCATAGGGTATAAATTTGTATACATTGTGCAAAAAAACATACACTACTGTCTATTTTTTTATACAGTAGACAGTGAGTGACTCTTAGCCCACACAAAACAAAAAAGCCATAACGTCACTACTTGAGCAAAGTTATGGTTCCTTTTTAAATTATTTTGAGGGGTTTGAGCCAAAACCAAATTTATATTTCGCTCGGCAGTTTTTCCCACTCACTTAAATGCATAACATCTTGTTTTACGTTTTTCTTTTCAGGAAGTAAACATAGAAACTCTAAAGAATTACCGTCCGGATCATAAAAATAAAGATTGGCAGTAGGTGTCCACGTCTGAACCATAGGCTCAGACGGTTCAAGACCGAAAGCAGCTCTTGGTTTTATTCCTTTATTAAGAAGCCATTCTCTTGCATGAATGATTTCTTCATAGTTTACCTTAAATGCAAAGTGACTTGTATGGAATGCTTCTTCTGATACCTCCCAAATGCCTAGCATTTGTTCCTTCTTATTATCTTTATCAAACCAAAAGAATGCTACACGTCTTTCTTCAATTGTGCGAGCATGAAATAATCCAAGTTTCGTATAAAACTCTTTTGCTACTTCTAAATTTCTTGTTTTAACATGTGTTTCATATAAAGCACCTGGAAACAAAGCATATTCCCCCTTTATATTTTTAGAAATTCTTACTATAAAGCCTATTTTAATAACCTAGAAATAGAAGTAATATCATATTCCCCTTACATGTTTTTTCAATTTTGTTGCCCTAATGCTGAATAAAAAAGAAAATTCTCTCCCCCCGCCACATATACTGTTCAAAAGCAAAAAGGAAGTGATCCCATGTATTATGGAACAAAAGGCTGGTACGTAGCTGAATTAAAAAAATTAGGTGTTCGCTATCACGAAGGACGAAAACTAGAAAGTTACCGCGGACACGTTTTACGCAATTTATTACTTGTACAACAAGAGAAATTAAAAGAACAGTAATATGCTAATTTAACGATATCGGCGATTCGACATAGGATATCGACTTACCGACAAATCCCCCTAATTCATCTATCTACACTACCAACCAATCACACATCAATATCAAACAAAAAAGGTCCCCCAAACAGGTGACCTTCCTTTCTTATTCACAAACAAGAATTTGTCTAGTAAATGATCCTTTTCTTGTAATACAGCGATCTGTAATTTCAAATCCTGCTTCATGAATCATGTCGTCCATTGTTTCCATCGTGACAACGACTACCTTTTTAGCGATGCGGCGCGCACTTGAAAGAATGGAGAACTGGTCTTCTGGTGTTGCATGCGTAAATAAGTCGTACGGCATATCGATAATGGCAACGTCGTAGTTCTCAGTAATTTCCTCAATTGGACCTATTGTTACTGTCCCTTCAAATCCGAAATGTGCGATGTTTTTTCTCGTTCCAAGAACTACAAGTGGATTTATATCTCTACCAACGATGTTAATTCCCATAGAAAGTGCTTCTACTACTACTGTTCCAATACCGCAGCACGGGTCAATTGCTCGTACTCCATCTGGATTTGGTACAGCGATATTTGCAACTGATCTCGCAACACGTGTGCTAAGAGATGTCGAATAACTGTGCGGTTTTTTTATGTGATGATACCAAACCGGCTCACTTTCTACATAGTGTCCGAAGTACCAGCGTCCTCCAAGAGGAACAATCCCGAATACACGCTCTGGATTACGAACATCTGCTTCTCCTTCAATATGCATACCGAGGTCGCGTTCAATGAGACGTCTTTCCCCATATTCAATTTTATTTTCTTTGCCAAGATCATTGATTTTAACGAAGATAACTTTAAATGACGCCCCCGCCAAATCAATTTGTTCTACTTGTTTTAAAATACTTTCTAAGTCGTCTCCTTCATACATAACCTCAACGCGCTCTTTAATAAATGCACTTCTACTCGGGTCAATTTTGACATCACTTTTCAAAATATTAACGTGAGACTCCATTCCAAAGAACGAGCGCATTTCCAAATAACATAGAGCACGCTCCTCCTCACGAAATGCATACGTATATATACATGCAGGTGTTGTACTATGATTACTCAATCTATTATCATCCTTTATCGTTTAAAATTATTATGATTACAATTATTCGAATATCTTTTTTACGTAAAATTAAATGATATCACATGCCGGAAATAAAGAGAAACGTTAATAAATAAAAAGAGACTGCCTATTGGCAATCTCTTTTTATTTATTAACGGAAAGAAGATACTTTCTTACCCTTTGCTTCGTAATAATCTAAAATACCTTGATAAATCGCTTCTGCTGCAGCTTGTCTCTGTTTTGGTGTAGCGATTTTATCTGCATCACTTTTATTATCTACAAATGCTAATTCTGTTAATACAGCTGGCATTGTATTTTCTCTAGTTACGTATAAGTCCTGATGTTTCGCACCACGATCCTTTGTTCCAAGTGCTGCGACAAGACGGTCTTGAATTTTTTGTGCTAATAAACGACTGTCTTCTACATGTGGATTCGTTGCTTTTGGCGCTGCTGACTTATAATATAATGTTTCTGTACCTTCTCCATTTTTCTTTTCAGAACCATTGGCATGGATACTTACAAAAATATCTCCATTATGTTCCTGTGCAAATTCTACACGTTTCTTTAATGAATCAGGACCACTTGTTCCTGGGCGTGTATCATCTGTACGAGTGAACATCACAGTAAATGGTGCTCTTTGCTCAAATATTTTCTTTAATCGTAATGATACATCTAATACAGTTTGACTTTCTTTCTCATAATAACCAGGATTACCTGAGTCAATTCCACCATGACCTGGATCAATAATAATCGCTTTACCTTCTAAGAAGTTCTCTTGTTTTACTGGGTTTAATTGATTTTTATCAACCCACTGGAATCCAGCGCCTACGCGGATACGAATCCAGCTGCCACTCTCCTCCATAATCGTTACTGTTTGTGCATTATATGTACCTAGCACTTGAGAACTATGTGAAGCTGTTTCATATGCAGTAAAGTCTTGGTTAATTGTTTCTGTTTTTTCTTGTAGAGGTGTCCACTTCTCACCTTTACTTGTTACAATTTTCAACCAGCCGTCTGCTCTTTGCTCTTTCACTTCTACCATTTGTGGCTTATGCTGAACGTCAGTAATACCAGATGATAATGATGCTTGATGATATGTAATAAAGTTTCTGTTCATATACATTCTTTTTGATGTATTTGTTTTATTTTTATCAGCCATCGCAATGAACTGAGCTGCTTCTGCACGAGTTACAGTTCCTTCAGGATTCCAGCCATTTCCCGTACCATTAGAAATCTCTAAGGCTACTAAAATATTAGCTTGTTTCTTACCCCAATGAGGTTCCAAATCTTTAAACTGTGTTGGAAGTTCTCCAATAATTTTCTTATCTAATGAGTACGCTTGTACTAACATAGATGCCATAGATGCACGGTTCATTTTATTGAATGGATTAAATTTACCAGTACCATCTCCATTAATTACACCTGCTTTTTCCACTGCAGCAATGTACGGTGCTGCCCAATGGCTTTGTGCGTCTTTAAAAGATGGTTTTGCTTTTGGATCAATCGGTAAACCAAGAACGACTGCTATGATTTTTGCAGCTGATCCTCTATCTACTGCTTCAGATGGAGAAAACGTTCCATCTGGCTTTCCATCAAGCGCTTTTTTTCCTACTAAATATTCAACTGATTCTTGCGCCCATGTAGGAACATCCGAAAACTTCTTTGCTGCTGCGAAACTACTTACTGGAGACGATAATAAACTTGCGGCTAAAATACCTGCCGCGACTGCACGATACTTCATAAAAAATAATACTCCTCTCGACAATCAATTTTTTAATAACGCGTAATCTTAATATATAAATTTCAATAAATCCGAACAAAAAAAATTAATGCGCCTCTATCATTTTATAATACTCGAATTATGTAGTAAACCTACTTTCTTAATATTGTAAAATAAAATACAATTAATTTACTTTTTGTTAAATAAAGTCGATTTCCCTGCAAACAAAAAATAGGCTACTAGAGGTAGCCTATTTCTTTTCTTATTCTGCAATCATCTCTGATAATACATATGCATAAACAAGTGCTTCTGTATGAGCAATCGAACTTTCATGTGTACGCTCAAATGCATGAGAAGAATCAATACCCGCTCCAATTAATGCATGTTTCACATCAAATCCAGCGTGAATCGCAGCTGATGCATCCGATCCATAGTACGGATAAATATCTACTTTATATTCAATATGATTCTTTTTCGCAAGCTCTACTAAATGTTTACGCAGTGCATAATGATACGGACCACTAGAGTCTTTTGCACAAATAGATACAGTATACTCGTCAGATGCTTGTCCATCACCTAGCGCTCCCATATCAACTGCTAAATATTCAACCGTTTCTTCTGGAATGTTAGAGTTACCACCGTATCCAATCTCTTCATTATTAGAAATTAAGAAATGAGTTGTATATGGTAATGTTATGTTTTCATCTTGTAATCTCTTAATTAATTTTAATAGAATCGCAACACTTACTTTGTCATCTAAATGACGTGATTTTATGTATCCACTCTCTGTAATTTGAACGCGCGGGTCAAATGAAACGAAGTCTCCTACTTCAATTCCTAATTCGCGTACTTCATCAGCTGAAAATACACGCTCATCAATACGAACTTCAATATTTTTCTCATCGCGTTTCGCTTCACCTGCATCTTTATATACATGCACAGATGTTTGATGCATTAAAATCGTTCCTGTATACGTCTTACCGCTTGATGTTTCAATTTCGCAATATTCTCCTTCTACAGAGTTCCAGCGAAATCCGCCAATCATAGAAAGACTCAGACGACCGTCAGGCTTAATTTCTTTCACCATCGCACCTAACGTATCAACGTGTGCCGTTAATAAACGGTGCTGTGCATCATTTTTCCCTTTTACCGTTAAAATGAGAGCGCCTTTATTGTTACGCTTCGTTTCTACATTCCACTCACTTACATAGTTTTCAATAAAACGAATGATTTTCTCTGTATTTCCAGATGGACTTGGAATAGAGACAAGCTCCTTAATAAGTTCCATCGTTTCTTTCGCATGATGTGCCATTGTCGTTCCCTCCTCATTTTCTCTATTATTTAGTATACCGAATTTACTATAAATCCTCTACTCATATAGCTTAATTTTCTAAATTGCGGTAAAATTCTTTTTAGTATACAAAAGGAGTTATAAAATATGAATATATCAAAAAAATATATACACATTGCACTCATTTGGTTTTTAGCATCATTATTTTGTTTACAAGTTTCTTATGCAGTTCACACTACTACTTCTATTACAATTGGCTGGGTATTAACAGTTATCTTCTTCATTATTAGTTTAATTGCAACAAAAAAGCATAGCGTTACTCACTAACGCTATGCTTTCCCTACGAAACTATTCTTCTGAAACATCCAACAAATAAATGCCTCTTTCAAATCCACCGCGCTCTATTTCTTTTTTCTTACGAAGACGTTCTACATCTTCAATTGTTGCACCTTCTGCACGCGCTAATGAAATGATCACTTCCAATGCATCCGCAAGAGAATCTAGCGCATGTTCACGCTCTTTCATAGAAGCAAATTCACGAATTTCTTCCGTTCCAATTTTCGCTAAAGCTTGTATGTATGCTTGTCCTGTTAATTTTTGTGCTGTATATGTTTTTCCAGACCTTAAAATCTTCTCTGGAACACGATCTCTTACTAACTTGTTATATGCTGACATCATTCATCCTCCTATGTTTAATAACATCCGAGCTCTGCTTTATAGAAAAACCATTTTTTCTTCACGCACGCACTAAGCATATCAATTCCTGATCCATGTGCCCTTACGTGAGGAAAGAAATAGTGCTCTGATTCTTCTTCCTTACCATATAGAGTTTGGTACTCAGCTGGAATTGCTTCTTTTTTCACATCTTTTTCTTTCGTCACTTCGCCAGAAAACGCAACGCTTGGATGTCCTTCAAAAAACAACGCAGTTCGCACAGCCATAGATGGTGTACTATGCAAAGTATAATATGCTATTACAATCATGCCGATAACACCAATAATTTTCTTCATATATTACTCCTAAAAAAAAAGTGCTAACACAATTATACTAAAATGTGTTAGCACTTTCTCCCCTTTACCTTAAATTAACCGGCAGTAAAACTACTATTAATTCAAATTTCACTTTATTCCCCTTTAAATGCAGGCAAACGTTTTTCTAAAAATGCAGCAATGCCTTCTTTATGATCCGCTGTTTGTCTCATCGCATATTGGCCGCGCTTTTCAAGTTGCAATGTTTGTTCTAAATTGGAGCGATTTACTTCACATAAAATTTGCTTCGTTTGAATCATCGCTTTGATCGGCTTTTGTGACCATTCACTAATTTTTTGCTTCACAGCCGTTTGGAAATCCTCACTGATTACTTCATCAATTAAACCGATATCAAGCGCTTCTGTTGCTGATAATTTCTTTCCTTCCCAAATAATTTGCTTCGTCATATTTTCACCGACACGCTTTTGAAGGAAGAAATGGCCGCCACCATCTGGAATTAAAGCGATTCCAATAAAGTTCATCGCAATAATGGATGATATATCTACCATCACATAGTCAGCTGTTAACGCAATACTTAACCCAAGACCAGCAGTTGGTCCATGAATCGCACTAATAACAAGCTTCGGCATCGTATATAAAGTCACAACAACTTCAGAAATGGTATTCATAATGCCATCAAACTTGCTTTCATCATTACTTGAAAGCATCGATTTAATATCTCCACCCGCAGAAAAACCACGACCACTTCCGCATAACACAACAATGTGTGCAGAACTCTCCGCTACTTCTTTCAATTTTTGTAATAACTCTTTTAATGTTGGCTCATCTAATGCATTTAACACCTCTGGGCGATTGACCATAACCGTTGCAACGTGCCCTTCATATTTCACAACGACAGATTCTGTTTTACTTGTTACTTCCATTATATATCCCCCTCTTTTCTACATAAAGATTATACTTATATAATTATAGAAAGGTGGTGAAAAACCCTTCTTTTTTCTCAATTTTCTGTCTAATAATCTCGTAATTTGTATATGACCTTGTATAAAACATACAATTCCGTTGAAAAATATAGAAATTAAAGTCGGTTTATCACCTCTCTTCATCTATTTACCATTACAATGAAATGGTGTATTCTTAAGTCTGATATAAAAATTAAATATAGAAATTCATTCTCCTTCCTATTTATATAGAGGTTCTGAAATAAAGGAATGAAGAAATGGAGGAACATATGGTTACTAAGTTCAAACAGACGGATAACTACTTCCCGCATTTCCTACTGCTATTCATTGTGTTGCAACCAATTTTAGATTTGTTAACGTCTTTTTCAATCTATGTATTACACATGAGCGCAACAGTCGGAATCGTAGTCCGTTTCGCCTTTATGCTTCTTGCATTAGGTTATCTACTTCTTCATCATAAACAACAAGGCGCGAAAAAGTATATTCTTTATTTATGTCTATTTGGCATTGTACTCGCAATTGGCCTTGTGAATAATTTAATGGTCAAATCTCCAGTTTCATTTGGAGAAGAAGTGAAATTTATTTTGAAAAGTGTATATCCAATAGTACTACTGTTTGGATATATTATCGCACTAAAAGAATTAAAAAATAACGACTACGCGTTTCATAAAATCATTACGTATTTCTTATATGCAACGTTAATTTTAAGTATTTCAATCATCGCGGCTATGGCAACTGGTACAGATTTCCCAAGCTATCCGAACTCAAAGATCGGTTCAAGAGGATGGTTCTTTGCTGGAAATGATTTAAGTTCCATTTTTGCAATTATGTTCCCAATCGTTGTCTTATACTCAGTTCATAAAACAACTTCTTTCTCAAAAGCGTATTACTGGATTCCAACTGTAGTTGCAATGTATGCAAGCATTATGATCGGAACGAAAGTAGGCTATGGTGCCATCGTTATTACACTTGGTATCGCCCTTTTCTTCTTATTCATTGAATATATAATACATCGTAAAAAAGAAGGAAAAGGATTCACATATCTTGTAAATACAGTTGTTGCTGCTGTCGTATTAGGAGGGTTACTCGTACTTACACCGCAAACTCCTATCGCAAAAAACATGACCATCCATTTACAAATATATGAATACAAAAAATCAGTACAAGAAGAAAAAGACCGAAAAGAAGGAAAAGTAGTTACAGAAGAAGAACATGAGCAAGGCGAACTAACAGACTCTGAAATGAAAAGTTTAATTTACAGTGATCGCGACAAGTTTTTAAAAGTATATAAACAATACTATAAAGAAGCACCACTATCTCAAAAACTATTTGGAATGGGGTACGCTGGTAACTATACAACGAAAATGAAGTTAGTCGAAATGGATTTCCACGACCTATTCTTCGCATTCGGAATTGTTGGCTTCCTTATGTACTTACTGCCACTTCTTTATTTCGGTATAAAAATATTCATTCGCATCATCACAAACTTCAAGAAACTATTTAGCGTAAAACATATGCTACTAGCTAGCACACTCGTCTTATCGCTCGGTATCGGCTTTATGTCTGGACACGTATTAACAGCACCAGCCGTTAGCATTTTCTTTGTTGTGATACTCGCTTACTTAATTGTTGATTTAGAAATAGAATAGAAAAGAAGCAGCATCCAGATGGATGCTGCTTCTTTTCTATTCCAACCCTTTACCGCCTCTAGCATTCAAAGTGCTAATTCTTTCTGCTCCAGTAATCATTGGTTTTGCTCGCTTTATTAAATTTTGTGTAGACTCTAACGTTAAAGATGCTTTATGTGCTTCTTCATTACTCCATACTTCAAAAACATATACAGCATTTGGCTCGTCATCAGAAGTACTTACAATATATACCTCACAACTATGAAGTACATTCATCGATTCCGCAGCCTCTAGCAAAATATTCGTTAATTCTTCCCGATTACGTTCTTCCACAATAAACTTACCATACAATCCGAATTTACTCATTCTTCTCCCCCTAATTATGCCACTTCTCTTATCTCAAAATTAATAATTTCCATAAAAAAACACTTAATGGCACACCTTTCTTATGTATGAAATGAGAAACTACTTATATAGAATAATTATTTTAATCAAATTATTAACATGATAAAATATTAAAGGCACTATTATATAAAAGAATATATAATAGATATGTCGGTTTTTTTTTGCACGAAATGTATTTCGAAAAAAGTGAGGAGAGTCCTTTGGTATTTAGTAGTTCGATTTTCTTATTTATCTTTTTACCTCTCGTATTATTTCTCTATTTTATAGTGCGTGCCGAGCTACGTAATTTCGTATTACTTGCATTTAGTTTAATTTTCTATGCATGGGGCGAACCGCGTTTCGTTCTTTTAATGCTCTTTTCCATCGTATTAAACTACTGCTTTGGCCTACTTGTGCATCATTATGATAAACGAAAAAATATGAAAGTCACATTTTTAGTTATGGCTGTGGTCGGAAATATTTTATTACTTTCTTATTTTAAATATATTTCATTTTTCACAGACATTTTAAACAAATCATTGCATTTATCTATTAATGTGGAACCTATTCCACTACCAATCGGAATTTCATTTTATACATTCCAAGCGATGTCCTATGTCATCGATATATACCGTAAAGATGGGGATGTTCAAAAAAATCCACTTAATTTAGCGCTATATATATCTATTTTCCCTCAGCTTATTGCCGGACCAATTGTTCGTTACAATATCGTTGCTGAGCAAATTAAAATGCGCATCCATTCTTTTGAACGATTCACAGAAGGTATTCAAATTTTCGTTCTCGGATTAGCAAAAAAAATATTAATCGCCAACCAAGTAGGATTTGTCGCCGATAAAATATTTGCCTTACCACCATCTGAAATAAGTGTTGGAACGGCATGGATTGGTATTATCGCCTACACTCTCCAAATTTATTTCGATTTCTCAGGGTACTCTGATATGGCAATCGGAATTGGAAAAATGTTCGGATTTGATTTCCCGAAAAACTTCAACTACCCGTACATCTCTAAATCTATTTCAGAGTTTTGGAGAAGATGGCATATTACACTTGGTTCTTGGTTCCGCGATTACATATATATCCCGCTCGGCGGAAACCGTGTTTCAAAACTAGCGAATTATCGTAACCTCTTCATCGTATGGGGATTAACTGGTTTATGGCACGGGGCGAGCTGGACATTTATCGCCTGGGGCTTATATTATGGCTTTATTATTTCAATTGAAAAAGCTGGATTCGAAAAAATATTAAACAAACTATGGAAACCGCTGCAACATGCATACGTATTACTAATCGTTATGATCGGTTGGGTCTTCTTCCGAGCTGACAACTTCGCTTACTCGTTCCAATATTTAAAAGCGATGTTCGGCATAGGAGGACAATCTTTCATCGATGACAATACAATGTTATACGTACATGAATACATTATCGTATTTCTCATTGCCTTTATCGCAGCGACTCCAATTTTAAAACGAATGAAAAACATACTAGAACTTGCGCCAAAAACGTATATGTTCACGACGCAATTTGTACGTCCTATATTATTACTAACATTATTTATGATTTCGGTTATGTACTTGATTAACTCAACATATAATCCATTTATTTATTTCAGGTTTTAACTGATGTAGGAAGGAAAAGTTATTATGAAAAAATTGGGGAACCTCATCCTGTTTATCGGTTTTCTCACCATTATCTTTTCATTTGGCATATTATCGTTACTCAAAACAGACCGAGACATTTCACCAGTTGAAAATCGGCCGCTCGCTCAAAAACCAGCACTTACGAAAGAAGCTCTCCTAACTGGTAGCTTCTTTAAAGATTTTGAAACATACACAAATGATCAATTAATCGGACGAGATGAGCTTATTAAAAACTATACGATTGCCCAAATTAATATGGGCAAGTCTCTCATTAACGACATTATTTTAACTGATGATAAATGGCTCCTTAAAAATCCAGCGTGGACGAAAAAGTATAATGAAATTGATCAATCCATGCCCGCTATAAACGACTTATCTCAGTTTTTAAAAGAACAAAACGTCGAGTTTTACTTTGCTTTACCACCGTCAAAAACGAATGCATTATCATTTAAATTACCTTCTCATATTCACACTTATGCACAGGACAATTTAAATTACTTTCTAACAAAACTTCCAGCTGACGTAAAGCCAATAAAACTTATGGAACACTATAAACAGAACTATACGAACGAAGAAATACAGGACATGTATTTCAAAACAGATCATCATTGGAATATGGACGGTGCCTTCTTAGGCTACCAATATATAATGAACACAATCGGACAACAATCTTCTATATATAAAGGAAAAGAAATAAAAAAAGAAGATTACATTCGTACATGTGCGCAAAATAAACATTTAGTCGGAAGCTTCAACAACCAACTATACCAACTCATCGATGCAACTGGTGAAAAATTGTGCTACTACACACCGAAAGGCGGTTTCAACTTCACAAGCGTTACCGCAAAAGATGTGAAAGGTACTGTTCATCAAAACTTAGATGACATATACGGCGTAGAAAAACAAAAAGATACAACATCATACGCAGGATATTACACGGACGACTATCCAGAAATCGTCACCGAAAATAACAATGCACCAAATGAAGTACGCGCCTTAGTCCTAAAAGACTCATTCGCAAACGCAATCGTGCCACACTTAGCACAAAGCTTCAAACACACATCTATCCTCGACCTGCGTCACTATCACGAAAAAGATGTATATCAATACATTAAAGACAACAATATTAACATGGTATTGTTCGTGTATAGTGATTCGAATTTGAGTGGGGATATGTTTAAGTTTAAGAAATAGAAAGAAGGCTCTTGTAAATGTACAAGAGCCTTCTTTCTATTAAAAAATCAGTGGGGATGAATCCCCACTGATTTTTCACTTCATCTATAATCGAATTATAGATTTGGGTTGTTAAGAACGTTAACGTGTACAGCTTGTGAACCGATTTCGCTTGTAATAACATTTTTATCTGTTAATACCTTGAATACTAATGTACCTTTGTCAGTGTACTTAGTAGTTAAAGTATCGTAAAGGTCTGCCTTGAAGTTTGGAAGTGTAGAATCACTTGTTTGAGATACTGTTACATCTCCAAGTTTTACATCGCCAGCGTTAAATACAGCATCGCCGTTTCTATCTAAGTAAAGTTTACCTTGCTCGTCACCAGATTTTACAACACGTACTTTATGTTGTGTTTCTTTCGTTAAGTTAATACCTTTTACGATATCATCAAGGTTACTCTTCTCAAGCTCTAATACAGTACCGATGTTGATTTTCTTCTCAACGAAGTTTTCTGTTTGAACTGGTTTGAAGTTTACAGATTTAATAGCGATTGTTTCTTGAACGATTTCAACTGTCGCTTTACCAGCAGTTGCACCATTTTTCGTTAAGTGGATATCAACTTTACCTGGTGCTTTACCTGTTACAACAACTTTATTTCCAACAATTTTAGCATCAGCTATATCTTTGTTTTTAGACTCAACTACATAACCCTCTAAGTTTTCAGGATCAGAGTATACGCGATCTGAAGTGTACTTAGATAATTGATACTCAACTTTGTTAGAAACATTTAGGTCAAGTTTCGTATCAGGTGATTGGCCGTATTGACCTACTTTAGATACAAGTTCAAAGTTTTTAAATGCAACGTTACCTTCTGTTACATTCACATATAATGAACCTAAAGTAGCTCCATTAGCATTTTGGAAGTGAACTGTACCTTCGCCTACTTCGTTACCTGTAACCGATACAGTTTTTGTACCGATTGAGCCAGCATCCGTTGTTACTACATCTAATCCACCTTCTGCAACTACACCTGTTTTTGGAAGAACTTCTTTAATTGCAGCTGAGTTAGTACCAAATGGATCACCATATTGGTCAGTTGTTACGAATGTAACAGGTAATGTTTTATTTTGAACAACTTGTAATTTGTCTGGGTTAGCTTTTACTGATACTAATTTACGAGAATCAGTCGTTACTTTAAATTTAACATCTTTCGTTACGTCACCTACTTTAATAGTAAGTGTAGCTTCACCAGCAGCCTCAGCAGTAATATAGTTGTTTACTACAGAGATAATACCGTGGTTTGAAGATTTGATGCTAATTGATCCTGGATCAACTACTTTATCTTCTCCAGCAATTGTAGCAACTAATTTACTAAGAGATGCTTTTTCACCAACAACTAAAGTTTGGCTATTTAAAGCAAAGTCTTTACCAGCAAGCTTGCTGCCATAGTTTACAGCACCATCATTATCAGCATCTACCGCAAATACAACATTTTTAATTGCAGAAGCTGGTGTATCAAGGTTTTTCACTGTAATAATACCAGTGTTAGAAACTGTTAAACCACCGCGTTTTGTAACTTGTACTTCTACTTTGTAGTCACCTTGCTTAATGCCAACAGCTAGTTTACCTGTAGTAGAAGTAGCTTCTCCACCTTCAAAGATGTTTGCTGATGTACCATCTAAGTTATTTGCTACAAATTTGACGTCATGATCTGCTAAGTTTAAGTACTCAACATCAGCGTTACCTTTTTCATCGTTTAATTTGAAAGCAACTGTTTGACCAGCACGATCATCGTCAAATGTAAGTTTTTCTACTGCTAATTTTTTAACTTCGTATACGAATTTCGTTACGAATGATTGATTTTTCACTTTTACAGTAAGATTTTTATTTGGAGCTACTTTACCACCAAGTGTTACAACTGCAGAAGTACCGTCAGCACTTGCTTCAATCGCAACAGCTTTGTCTCCATCAAGAGTTACATCTTCAGCAGCAAGCTTATCTAAACCAGTACCTGTTAATGTTAATTTCGTTGGTTCAGAAATTTTCACATCAGTTACATATGCTTGTGCATTATCTTTTTTGCCATATTTTTTATCTGCTACTGCGATAAATTTAGCTGCTTCTGCACGAGATACAGATTTATTTGGCTCCCATTTGTTTCCGCCTGTTCCTTCAGAAAGTCCAAGATTGATTAGGATGTTTGCTTTTTCTTCACCCCAATGATCTAATAAATCTTCAAATTTTGTAACTAACTCGCCGTTAACTTTATCTTTTAAGTTATAAGCACCTACTATCATAGAAGCGAAAGAAGCACGGTCAATCTTTTTATCTGGAGAGAAGTTTTCTTTACCATCACCTCTAACAACACCCGCTTTTTCAACAGCTGCAATGTATTTAGAAGCCCAATGATTTTTAGCATCTTTGAAAGATGGTTGTGCACCCTCTTCAACTTTTAAACCTAATGTAATTGCCATAATTTTCGCAGCAGAAGCACGATCAATTTCTTCAGCTGGAGCGTATGTACCATCTGGCTTACCTTCGATTGCACCTTTATCTACTAAGTAATTGATAGAATCTAATCCCCAATGACCAGCTGGAACGTCTGGGAATGATTTTCCTGCTGCTGCTACTGGAGATACAACACCTGCTACCATTGCTGCTGTCATTGTACCTGCGATTACTTTTTTGTAAGAGTTAGTCTTTGCCATTTTATAAATTTCCTCCTTCAGGAATATGCTACTAGTTTCATATCATATTAAATTTGAAAACTAGCTAGTTAGAAAAACCATAAAACAATAAAAGCACAAACAAAATACTATAATGAAAGTAGTTCATATAATAAAATGATACAAACCGTTAAATGTAAATATAAGGTTTAAATACCATTTTTTGAAACAAGTTCATCATACTATACAAAACTATTCGTTATCAAGAACTTTCTCAAAAGAAGATTCGACACATTCTGATAATTCAGTCTTTTCATCGTATTATTAGTATATTATTAATACTCAAATATAGAAATGAGCAAACTGTTTTCCTATAAACCACTCTCACTGCGCTTCGTATATTTTTCATATCGAATACACAATTGGAATTATAGCACATATTTCCACTTCATCAATTAAATGTTTTTTACAATAAATACAATTTTCAGACTACATTCGACTAAAATTATTGAATTTCGACATTTTATTCTTCTTTTCGAATGTTTTTTTAACAAAAAAAGGTGTGAATTTACAAATAATTTACATATTAATGAGATATTCTTCTATTTTTGAAAACGTTTTCGATTTATTTCTCAATAAAACTATTCCTTTTCAACCTCAAATGCACATGAAATAAAATCAAAATAAAAAGCCTATGATACTCATAGACTTTTGTCTATTTTCTCATAGGCTTTTATTAATCATTTCATGTATCAAATGATTTTAAATTAGTTTTTTGCTGCTTCTTTAATAGAAACATCTACTCGTACTGGCTTATCAAGCTCAACTTTTTGTGTTTGCTCACCTTTTTTAACAGTAAGTTCTTTTACAAAGATTGAAGTAGAACCTTTTGTACCAAACTTAGCAGTTTCTTCCTTTACAACATTTGTATCTGCAGAAACGAATTTCACGTCAGTTACAGTTGCACCCGCAGTTGTTGCTGGAACACCATCAACTGATAAGATATTTAGAAGTGCAGTTTTTAATTCGCTACCTTGAGCAACCTCATTAAGAGATGTGCTTGTGAAATCTACTGCTAATTTTTTAGCTGCAGGTGCTGTATCAACAACTTTGAATGAGTGAGTTGTGATTAGCTTACCGTCTGCTACTACAGTTGCTTTATATGTTTCACCAGCTTTTGCTTCATTTCCTACAGTAATTGTGCCAGTAGTATTATTTACAGCTACTTGACCTGAAGTTGCATCTACTACTTTACCATCTTTATCTGTAGTAGTAACTGTAATTGTAGCTGCTTCTTTCTCTTTTAAAACTAAACCATTAGCATCTACTGGAAGAACAGAAACTACCATTTCATTCTTTTTGTTTTCTTCAGTAACATATTTATCTAATTCAGTTTCTAATCCACGAACCTCAAATTTAGAGAATACGCCTGGAGCTTTTAATTCTAAAGCTAATGTAGATTTTACTTCTGTTTTACCAGATTTAGCTGTTAATTCTACAGTATATTTACCAGCCGCTTGACCATTTGCATTTAAAACTAACTCTTTATTAGCATGAGTTGCTTTTAATTTTTGGTCTTGAACTGCTTTACCATCTTTATCAAGTACTTTCACTTCTACAGGAGCTGTGAACTCTTTGCCGTATTGATCTAAAACTGGAGCTTTTACAGCTAAGTCAGTTACATCATTTGTAGAAAGCACTAAATTAGTTTTTTCTAACTTAATCTCTTTTAATGCTTTTTGAGCGAAAGCTTCGATTTCAACTGTTTTTGAAACAAGCTCTTTACCATTTTCATCTTTAACAGTTACTTTTACTGGCGCTTTTCCTGCAGCTAGTACAGTCACTTTGCCAGTAGCTTTATCTACTACAGCTACCTCTGTATTTAATGACTCATATTCAGCTTGAACGTTTTTCACCACGTTATTGAATTGGTCTTTTAATTCTACCTGAACAGAAACGTTATCACCTTCATAAACTTTAGTGTTTTGTTTGAAATCTTTAGAAGTGAAATCAGCTTTATCTGCTGCTACTGTCCAATTAGAAATTGAAGCTACTGCAGTACCTTCAGCAGAAACTTTTACTTCTTTACTTTCAGCTACTACTTTACCGTCTTTTTTGTAAATAGCTTTTACAGTAGTTGAAGTACCTTTTTCTAACTTGATTTTACCATCTGTAATTTTAGCTGGAGATACAAATTCAATACCTGATGGTGAAACAACTTCAGTACCGTTTTCATCTTTAACTGTGTATTTTAGTTCGCTGTCTACGCCAGCTACAACTGTTTGGTTAGTCATTTCGATCGTTTTTGCTTCTAAAGAACCTACAGCTACTTCTGTTTTACCAACTTTGTTTACATCTACAGTGTAAGTTTGTTTAGCTGCTAAGTTGCTATATAATTCAACTGTAGCAGATTTTTTATCATCTGATAATTTTACATCTTTAACTAATACTTTATCGTTGTTAGCTTTGTTAGCTACTTTAACGTCTTCTTTAGTTAATTTTTCAACAGCTTTGCTGAATTTAACTTCTACTTTTTGAGTTGTAACTGCTTTAGCAGATTCAACTGTTACTGCTTCGTTACCGAACTCTTTGTCAGTCTTAGCAATGAATTTAGCAGCTTCTGCACGAGTTACAGATTTATCTGGCTCCCAACCATTACCAGTACCATTAGTGATACCTAAAGCAACTAAAATGTTAGCAGCTTTTTTACCCCAGTGCTTTTCTAAATCAGAGAATTTAGTTTCTAATTCTCCGCTTACTTTGCTGTCTAATTTGTATGCTTTTACGATCATTGTTGCCATAGAAGCACGATTAATTTGGTTGTTTGGATTAAACTTACCAGTTTCATCCCCTTGAATTACACCAGCTTTTTCAACAGCTGCGATATATTTAGCAGCCCATGAATCTTGAGCATCTTTGAAAGATGGTTTTGCACCCTCTTTAACTTCTAAACCTAATGTAATTGCCATAATTTTCGCAGCAGAAGCACGGTCAATTGCTTCAGTTGGAGCGAATGTTCCGTCTGGCTTACCTTCGATTGCTTTTTTTGCTACTAAATAATCAATGTACTCTGCACTCCAAGAACCAGGTTGAACGTCTGGGAATGATTTTCCTGCTGCTGCTACTGGAGAAACAACACCTGCTACCATTGCTGCTGTCATTGTACCAGCGATTACTTTTTTGTAAGAGTTAGTCTTTGCCATTTTATATATTTCCTCCTTAGGAATGTAATACTAGTTCCATAAGTTTTTAAATAGATATTCTATTTATTTTTGAAACTAGTAGATATAAATGTGGTTAACGTATTCTTTGTACAGAATAATAGAATATTCTGTATTACGGAATCGTAAAGAAATCATACACCCTTTTCATCCAATTTAAAATCTCAAATTCGACAAAAAAGTGAATTTTCGAAATTCTGAACGATCATTTTTTCGACTTTTATTTTAAAACATCCAGATTATAAAATCAGAATATTTTAAATGAACGGAAAAACGCGTCAGAATTACATTTTCAACCATCTTCTTATAACCATTTACAACTATAACAGAAAAACGTTTCCAATTTCAATATTTAACTATGAAGATATTACGACATTAATCGACAGCTTATTTTTATATACTTCGACATTTTTATTACATTCTCATTCTTTAAAATTAACAAACCTATTTTCTTATAATTTACCAAATAAAACGCATAATCCTAACATTCTCTATATAAGAATGTTAGGATTATCAAACATACATCTTATCTCTCAAACTTCTTTTTTATGAGCATACATTTAAAAGTATTTATACAATTCGACATTTTTCTACAAATATTTATTTTCTTTCGACATTTTATATTTTTCAACTAATAAAAAAAGAGGATGTCCTCTTAAATTAAGATTACATTCCCCTTTTTTCGAACTCTTTTGAATTCAAGTCACTTATGATGTAGCGAGACGCTGTTGAAATTTGTTCTCTCAATTCTTCTACTCTTTGTTCCAATGTTTCTTGTACATATTCTTTTTGTTCCAGTTGTTTCGTTGCCACGTTATACAAAGTTTCAGCCGTCCAGTCACCATCTACGTTTCCGATAATCGGCTGATTTACTTGTTGTAAAAATGAATCGATCTTTGGATCATATGAAATACCGACCATAGGAATATTAGCAACCGCTGATAATATAAGCGCATGAAGTCTCATACCTATTAGAAGCGAACATTCCGACAAAATTGAAATTTTCTCATGAATATCCAGCTTATACGGAAGCATATGGGCTTCTTCTCCCATTAAGTTAATAATATCGCGTGATGCATTTTGATCAAATGGTCCGTGCATTGGTACGAATAAAATATGGTATCCTTCACGCTTAAATTTTTTCAGCGTATCTGCTAGCTTCTTCATATAATCTTCTTTCGCGTCCCAATACCTCACACTAACTGCAATTACTTTCCCTTGAATCGAATGTTTTTGCAGCCAATCCGACTTCATTCCTTCTGGTTGACATGCCAATACTGGATCTGGAACTAGTTCGATCTCTTTCTTAATACCCATTTCTTTTAAATACAAAAATGAATCTTCATCACGAACTGATATATATGCCGCTTTTGATACTTGCCATTTCACTAATAAATGATTTTGTCTTTTCGTAATTGGACCAATTCCTTGCGCGTAAATATAATACGGCTTCTTCAAAAAACGAGCAATCCGCATAATACCTGTATAGTACAAAATGCTTTTAATACTCGTTTTATCTTGAAGGAGACTTCCCCCTCCGCTAATTAAACCGTTACTTCTCTTTATTTCCTTATAAATTGCTCTTATATCCCAGCGATTTACTGCCTCTACACCGTACATTTTTCTTGTATAGTCGGGGTCATTCGAAAGTACAACAAGCTCAAGAGTAGGATTCTCTTCATGTAGCGCTTTAATAATTGATTGCAAAATTGCTTCGTCCCCAACATTATAAAAACCATAATATCCTGATAAAACTAACCGCACTCTTAATCTCCTCCAACATTTCGCAATCAACTTTTTGTCATTCAACAAATTGCTATCAACTCTTTAATAAGAAAAGTTGGATAACTTCAAATTGATTTCTTTCACAAACATATACATAGCCATACTCATTTATAGACAAATTTACTTACTTAAAAATGGAATTTGCTTTTTGGATATCCAGTTCAACTTTAATGCGCATATGCCATATATGAACAAGGCCACACAAAATGCTAAACCACTATACATCATTGCAATAAATCTAGAATCTACCACATTTATTACAGTAGATGTGAAATATAATCCTATACCTACTATACTAGATACTCCGATTACAGCAAAAAATCTCCCCATGCGAATTGAATAAGCCAATTCTTTTCGAATGTATATATAATTTACGATACAAATTATGATATATATGATCAGTGTACTATAAGCCGCACCAGTTATGCCAAATTGACTTACGAGTACTATATTTAATATGACTTTTACAAAACTCGCTCCAACAACTATCCACGCCGCTTGCTTAGAACGGTTAATTCCTTGCAAAATCCCTATTGATAATACCATAAGTGATGTGAAATACGAACTACCAATTAAAATAGCTAACATGCCGCTCCCTTTAGCATCTGTAAACAACCCAACATTTAACGGGACTGTAAGTGCCATGAGCCAGATTGTTATCGGCGTTGTTAAAACATGAGCAAGCTCATTTGTTCGTTCAATTGTGTGTTTTGCTAACGCTATATCTTTCTTTGTTAATGCAGCAGTTAACAACGGGATTAACGGAAATACCATCGCGCTTGCAAACACGACAATTAATTGTGTAAACGCAAAGCCACGACTATATATACCAAATTGTTCTTGAATCGTTGTAGTGGATTCATGCAACATATGTGGAATCGTTACAGAATCAACTAAATTTAACAACGGCATCGATAATGCTCCAATCGCAATTGGAATCGAAACCTGAAGTATCTTTTTTGCATTTTCTTTAAAGTCTTGCAGTGAATATGTATTACTTTTATAACGATATATACTTTTTACATACTTCAATCTCAAATAGATAAGTGACGTAATTACCCCAAGGCAAGAACCAATCATTGCGCCGCCTGTTACAACATCACTATCTTTATTCCAAGATACGAATAAGAATGCAATTGCTAACATAAAGAAAACACGAATGAACTGCTCAATCACTTGTGACACCCCGGTAGGAATCATATCTCCAAAACCTTGGAAATACCCTCGATATACCGCCATATATGGTGCGATTAATAAAGCAAACGAAGTGACAATTAATGGGAGTCTCGTATCTTGTCCACCAAGCATATTTGCAAACATACTTGATCCAATCATAATAACCGAAAATCCAAGCACCCCAAATATTACTCCAATAATAGATGCTGACGTAAATAGTTTGGCAATCCCGCCCTGGTCATTCTTCTCATGAAGTTCAGCGATTAACTGTGATATAGCTAGCGGTACTCCCGCTACTGATAAAGTTAAAGCTATCATATATACAGGAAAAACAAGGCGGAAAATCCCAAGCACTTCATCTCCTGCTATATTTTGTAATGGGATTTGAAAAAAACTTCCCAACACTTTCGATAGAAACGTTGTAATCGTTAAAATCGTAGCGCCTTTCACAAACTTATTATTCATCTTCTAGCTCTTTTCTTTCAATATATAATTTAAATACTTATTACATCATAAAACGAGATAGCTATATTCTTCTCTTTTTTGAAAATTTTCACTTTATCTCATTTAGCTATCATACCAAATTTCTTATACATTGAATACTCTCTTTCTTTATGCCCTTCAAATATAGCATGTGCAATAACACCTTATTTATATCCAGTTTTTTCTTCAATTTACTACTTCTACTTATTCCAGATAAACATGTGCTATAATGTAGCTATTGTCAGTAAGAGGAGTGTTTACAACATGCTGAATTCGGTAAAAAAGCTGTTAGGAGATTCTCAAAAGAGAAAACTAAAAAAATATGAACAACTTGTTCAAGACATTAATAATCTAGAAGCAAAACTATCTGATTTATCTGATGAAGAATTACGTCATAATACTATTATATTTAAAAACATGCTACATGATGGAAAAACAGTGGATGATATAAAAGTAGAGGCGTTCGCTGTTGTACGTGAAGCAGCAAAGCGTGTACTTGGATTACGACACTACGATGTGCAGTTAATTGGTGGCCTTGTACTATTAGAAGGTAATATTGCAGAGATGCCAACTGGCGAAGGAAAAACATTAGTTTCTTCTCTTCCAACATACGTACGTGCTCTTGAAGGAAAAGGCGTTCACGTTATTACTGTAAATGACTATTTAGCAAAACGAGATAAAGAATTAATTGGCCAAGTTCATGAATTTCTAGGTTTAACGGTTGGATTGAATATTCCTCAAATCGATCCTACCGAAAAGAAACTTGCTTACGAAGCTGATATTACATATGGTATTGGAACAGAATTTGGCTTTGACTATCTACGTGATAATATGGCCTCTTCAAAAAATGAACAGGTACAACGTCCCTATCATTTTGCTATTATCGATGAGATTGATAGCGTTTTAATTGATGAAGCGAAGACGCCTCTTATTATCGCGGGTAAGAAATCAAGCAGCACTGATTTACACTATTTATGTGCAAAAGTTATTAAATCATTCCAGGATACTCTTCATTACACGTACGATGCAGAATCGAAATCTGCTAGTTTTACAGAAGACGGTATTACAAAAATAGAAGATTTATTTGATATCGATAACCTATATGATTTAGAACATCAAACTTTATATCATTATATGATCCAAGCATTACGAGCTCATGTCGCTTTCCAATGTGATGTTGACTATATTGTACATGATGAAAAAATTCTACTTGTAGATATTTTCACGGGCCGCGTTATGGATGGTCGCTCTTTAAGTGACGGTTTACACCAAGCTCTTGAAGCAAAAGAAGGTTTAGAAATCACTGAAGAAAACCAAACGCAAGCATCCATTACAATTCAAAACTTCTTCCGTATGTATCCAGCATTATCTGGTATGACAGGTACAGCAAAAACGGAAGAAAAAGAATTTAACCGTGTATATAACATGGAAGTTATGCCAATTCCGACAAACCGTCCTATCATTCGTGAAGACAAAAATGACGTCGTGTACGTAACAGCCGATGCTAAATATAAAGCTGTACGTGAAGATGTTCTAAAGCACAATAAACAAGGACGCCCGATTTTAATTGGGACAATGTCTATTTTACAATCTGAAACCGTTGCGCGTTACTTAGATGAAGCGCATATTACATATCAATTATTGAATGCGAAAAGCGCAGAACAAGAGGCCGATTTAATTGCAACAGCTGGACAAAAAGGACAAGTTACAATTGCGACGAATATGGCCGGACGAGGTACTGATATTATACTAGGTGAGGGTGTTCACGAACTTGGTGGATTACATGTAATCGGGACAGAACGCCATGAATCAAGACGCGTTGACAATCAGTTAAAAGGTCGTGCTGGTCGTCAAGGAGATCCAGGTAGTTCTCAGTTCTTCCTTTCTTTAGAAGATGAAATGTTAAAACGTTTCGCACATGAAGAAATGGAGAAATTAAATAAATCACTGAAGTCAGATGAAACAGGACTTATTCTAACTTCTAAAGTTCATGACTTCGTGAACCGTACACAATTAATTTGTGAAGGTAGCCATTTCTCAATGCGTGAGTACAATTTAAAGTTAGATGATGTAATAAATGACCAACGTAACGTTATTTATAAATTACGTAATATCTTGTTACAAGAAGATATAAATATGATTGAAATTATTATTCCAATGATTGATCATGCTGTAGAAGCCATTTCTAAGCAATATCTTTTGGAAGGTATGCTTCCAGAAGAATGGGATTTCGCTAGTTTAACAGCAAATATAAATGAAATTTTACCAGTAGAAAACATGCCATCACTATCAGCGAATAATGTACATTCACCGGAAGATTTACAATCCGTTTTGAAAGAAACATTATCTCTTTATAAAGAGCGCGTAAATGAGCTAAATAGCCATACTGATTTACAGCAGTCGCTACGATATGTTTCCCTTCATTTCCTAGATCAGAACTGGGTAAATCACTTAGATGCAATGACTCACTTAAAAGAAGGCATCGGGCTAAGACAATATCAACAAGAAGACCCTACTCGTCTTTATCAAAAAGAAGGCTTAGATATCTTTTTATACACATATGGTAATTTCGAAAAAGAAATGTGCCGCTATGTTGCAAGACATTTAGGTGTTCCTGAAAACGTACAATAACGAGGTGAAAGATTATGTTATCATTCCTAAAAAGAGCTAAGAAAAGCGGAAAAGATACGACTGTCTCTAGTAATCAATTATTCGGACAAGAAGAAACAAATACTGAAAATAAAACAGTAAAACCAACGCTTTACTTCCACCCTAGCTGGGGTGCAGTAGCACAAGAACAAAAATACATTTATCAATTTTTACATAAAGAACTAACACGTTTACAAGAATATCAAATTTCTTTATCTGGAATTGAGATTGAAAAACGTGATAATGGTTATGACGTAGCTGTATTTATTCGTAGCACTGTTCCGAAACCAATTTCTTTCGAAGAGGTTACATTAATCCTTCTAAATAAAGAGAAGAAACTATGTGCCCGCAAAACATTTAACCTTTCTGCATTAGGAGATATTCCTGCAAATGTAAATATGCCATTCATCTTTACATTTGAGCAAGAAACAATTACAGGTGCCGAATTATCGCAAACAGATTGGGAATTAGCGTTTGAACTTGAAAGTAAGCATGTATTAGATTTAGACCCATCTTGGGAAGCTCAGTTACCTGAAGCAAGCAAAGAAGCTTTACGTAATTTCGTAGACAATTTAACACCTCCAAATGATGGTGAAATTAACTTCCTAGGTCTGCAAGCTGCAAGAAAAGAAAACGGTGATTTACATACAACGCTTCTTATTCGTAACGGTTGCAAAGACGACATTCAACTAGAGCAACTTCCTCTTCACATTGAAGATGCAGCAGGTGCAGTTGTTGTTAAAGGTGCTTTCACATTACCGAACCTTGAAATTAAAACGAACACTACAAAACCGTGGTCATTTGTCTTCCCTGCTTCATCTATATTAAAAGAAGATATGGATCTATCTTCTTGGAAAGCATTTGTACCACAAGACTAATAATAAAGAGAGGCTGCTTCCAAAGCTACCTCTCTTCTTCTTTTTCGTACAAAAAAGCCTGTTCAAAAAGATGGTCATCACACCTCCTTGGACAAGCTTATTCTTTATGTAAAATTTACTTCGTTACTAATAAACGTTCAATATGATATTCAGCTTCTAATTTGCACATTTCATCTGCATGGTTCACTTTATTTCTCTTTAATTGCTCCACTTGCTCTTCGGTCGGTTTTTCATTAATAAACTCGTTAATTTTTTCATTCACTTTCATCGCTAATGCTTGATGGAAATCTGGATGTCCTTTCAACTCTTCGTCTACTTTATTAATCCAAGTTGATTTTGTGTATAAATACTGTTTCCACTGTTCAACAAATTGCTGCATATCAAATTTTTCTTCATGCCATTCAATTTCTTTCATATACTTCTCAAAAGAAACAACAATTGATCGCGTAATCCCGATCTTCACTCCATGTGGTAACTGTTTGTACATCAAATATTCCCTCCAGCTTACAGCTCTTCCTTCTGAATATAAAGGAATCTCAAAATTCATATACCTTCTTATAATAGCACATACCTAATCTAGAATGTTACTATACTGCTAAGATTAATAAATGTCAATAACATAAAAACATCACGATATAAAGATATTAAACACAATAAAAAACACCCTCATACGAGGGCATTTCCTTACATAGCACCAGCTTCTACAAACTGTAATTTATCTTTCTGCTCATTACTCGCCAGCGTTACTAACGTTTTTTCAATATGAGTAGGCACTTGTTCTAGCGTCACACTCACTCCTGACTTATCCGACTGCTCAATGAAATTAAATAACGCCATTGCGCCTGATACATCCATATAGCGCACATCTTTCATACGTAAAACAACCGGAGACTTTACGTCTTGTAAAGCATAAAAAATACGATCCACTGTTAAAAATGAAAGTGGGCCTTTAATTTTATATGTCGCGTCTTTTTCTTTTACAATAGAAGCTTTACGTTCTTTACATTTCACCATGTATATAATGAACGAAAGAATAATACCGAACGCAACAGCAATCATTAAATCGAACTTCACTGTGACAATCATCGTTACAAGCATAACAATGACATCACCTTTTGGTGCTACATGCATTTTCTTCATGCTTTCCCAATCAAACATTCCAATACCAGTTAAAATTAAAATACCTGATAATACAGCAAGCGGAATGTATTGTACGACCGATCCAAGTCCCATAATGAAAATAAATAATATAACACTATGCATACTTGCTGAAAGCGCCGTTTTACCACCGCTTCTTATATTAACGATAGACCGTACAGTCGCCCCTGCCCCTGCTAATCCGCCAAACAACCCGCTCATCATATTACCGATACCTTGTCCGACCAGTTCTTTATTACTTTTATGACGTGTACCTGTCACATTATCCATTACGACCGATGTTAACAACGAGTCAATCGATCCTAATAAAGCAATACTAAGCGCTGGTAAAATAAGTTCTGCAATCCCTGTTCCACTTAAAGATGGAATATGAAGCGTCGGCATCGCTTCTGGAATCGTCCCAATTTTTTCAATCACCTTATTTAATGACAAGTTTCCGATAATCGGTAACTTCACTGTAAGCCCTTCTAACGCAGAAGAAAATAAAGGAAGCAAAGCAGTTACACCGACTAATGCAACTAAACTAGACGGAATAGCCTTAATCCATTTTCCAGAAACAATCATTACAATAATCGTTAATACTACGAGTAGAAAACTATTTTGCACATGCTTTATTTCACCTAAAATAATAATTAATGCGATTCCGTTCATAAATCCTGAAACGACAGGATACGGAATGTATCGAACGTAAGATCCAAGCTTACATACACCGAATAAAATTTGAAACAGTCCCGCCATCATAAAGGCTATAAAACTCGCCTCTAATCCGTGCGTCGCAATAACTCCTGTTGCAATAACCGTAATCGGTCCAGTTGGCCCCGTTACCTGCCCAGGTGTACCACCAAATAACGCCGCAAATAAACCTGCAAAAATCGCACCATACAATCCGACTAGTGCTCCCTCAGATGTTCCCGTTGCAGCAATACCAAATGCAATGGCAAGTGGCAACGCAACAATCGCAACAGTAAAACCTGCTAAACATTCCTTTGCTATTTTTTGAAACATATAAATAACCACCTTCACATTAAGTCCACGTTCCATTGTACACCTAAAAGAATACATTCGTTAGTCCACTTTTTACAGTATCGTGACGTAAACGCATTCAATTGTAAGCTCACGCCGCATCTTTGGAAACCATTGTAACTGTGCTATAATAGATAAATTAAATCTTTTATTATATATTTGGAGGCACTATGCTAACTTTTGAAGAAAAATTATCGATTATTGAATCTTTCCCTGAATTAGAAAGAAAGAACGTATCATTAAAACGCGTGAACTTTCACTTTGAAGAAAGTCGTTTAGATAAAAAGAACGTTGTATATCATTTACATCCAAACGGAAACGGCTTTGTATATGCAAATGGTATTAAAGGTTATAAAACGGATGATAAAGGTATGATTAACATCCGCGAATTTTCAGCAGATGAATTACGCTCAGTAATTGAGCAATCAATTGAACTATTATCTCAAGAAGAAATCGTAGTTCCTGCAGAACCTGCGAAAGAAGAAGAATGGCATAACGAAGACGGCCATATCCTTACTCTTATCTCAGAGGATGATATGTGGAACGTGTACGCTGGTGTAAACTTAGACGGTACATTCAACTCTTATCCAGAAGCTGCGGAATACCTTGATGAAGAAGGATTTTCACGTAAGTAATACGATTTAAGGAGGCCGTCCCATTTTTTAGGGATGGTCTCTCTTATTAAGTAAGTAGGCTTTTTGGATCGTCCCCTTAAATTTATAGCATCAAAACTTCTTATTCTCACTATCCCCTATCAAAATTTGAATTTGACAACTATACGTCTCCGCATTAAAAATATCACTAACTAACTCCACTTCAATAAAACTCTCTACTTCTATACTATTTTCTTTCATATATTTAATCATAGTATTTCTACGTTCCTCTTCATTCTCTTTACTATACGCTAACGTTATATATTTCCCGCCCGGTAATACTTTTATATTTTGCATCTCTTCCATATGTACATCATCTCGTACTTTATTAAAAACATACTTCGGTTCTACATCCCAATCTTCATTTACGTTGTAGAGAATCCCCATCTCCATTTCCATTTTCTCTTCATAATCTTGCACGATTTTCTCTAAATCGGAATAATACAGCAACTCCTGTAAACTCCCTACTTCTTTACAAGGCGCAACAACGACATAACGTTGTTCAAAAAATTCAATAGAGATTTCATCATTCTTTAATATTTCCTGTGAACTCACTACTTTCGCATGTAAGTCATCAATCGTTTCCATTACCTCTTTCATTTTCTTTATATGCTCTTCTGCTTCTTCTCTCTTCAATTGTAAAAATCGTAGCAATTTATCCGTATTACATTCCTTAAAAATCTCTTGCAGCTCTACTATGCTCGTATTCAACTCTCGACAGCTTTTTATAATATCAATGTGAATAAATTGATCTATAGAATAATATCTATACCCCGTTGATTCATCAACATGTTTTGGAATAAGAATCCCCATCTTATGATAGTATCTTAGCGCTTTTATCGTAATATCCTTTATTTTTGCAACTTCTCCAATAGAAAACATTTTTTTCATTTGCATCTCTTCCCTTGTATTTTTTCGCATACAACCATTGACTCTCCCCTTAGAGGAGCCCTTACTATTTATAATAAGTCATTTACATTAATAAAGGGAGTATACAATTATGAACACAGTACAATATAGAAGTCTTGTTAAGGAAGACTATGAGCCTATAAAACATTTAATCAGTGAAGCATTTGGATTTAATGAATTCATTACAGATAAAAAATTTTTAAACTCAGTATTAAACTTTTATCTACACAGTTGTATTTTAGGAAGTTCCTTCAGTAAAGTAGCCGAAAAAGATAATAAAGTGATTGGTGTCATTTTAGGCGATTCTGAAAAAGATAAAAACCGTTTAAAGAGCTTCCATAACACTGTTAGCTTTGCCTTTAACACGCTAAAGCTATTCATAACGAATAAAGAGAATAGAGAATTTCTAAAAGCATTTATACAAGTACAAAAAACATATAAAGAACTCATTCAAGGAAAAGAAGATCAATTTCAAGGCTGTATACAATTATTCATCGTATCCGAAGAATCTAGAGGTCTTGGAGTTGGGAAGTCTTTACTAAACGATTTGTTCCAATATATGAAAAAAGAAGACGTAACATCTTTATATTTATATACAGATAACGAATGCAACTATGAATTTTATGATAGACAAAACTTCCACCGCATACAAGAAAAAGCAGTTAATTTTGGACCAAAGGAAGAAGATTTCAACGTATTTTTGTACCGCTATAACTTTAACTAATTAATATGTATACTTGATGCTTACAAAAATAATAAAAAGCGGAGATACATACTCTCCGCTTTTTTACATATACACTATTTCCTTATTAAGAAAGATAATCTTATTTGTATAAATCGGTTTCTATTGTTTTGCGCCTTTCAACGACTCTCTCAGGACAAATTTTTGTAATTTTCCACTCGCATTACGAGGAAGTTCATCCACAAATAAATAGTGACGTGGACGTTTATAATCTGCTAATTCATCACTTTCTTTACAATATATTTCTAATTCTTCTTCTGTAATCGTTTCATCTTTCTTTACAACGACGGCCACAACACGTTCTCCCCATAATTCATCTGGCTCACCAAGCACCGCAACATCTAATATACCAGGATGACTATGTAGAAAATCTTCAATTTCACGTGGATAAATATTAACGCCTCCGCTAATTACCATATCATCCACACGATCTGCGACGAATAAATAGCCATCTTTATCGAAGTAACCTAAATCACCAGAGTGATACCATCCTTTATACATCGATTTTGCATTTGCTTCTTCTCGGTTATGATAACCAGCCATCATAGTTGGGCCGCGTAAAATAATCTCCCCTACTTCATAAGGAGGTAATACATCATCTGGTTCTGCTGGTGCATCATCATTTGGTTTTACAATGCGGATTTCATGACTAAAGCACGGTGTTCCTGCTGAACCTGCTTTCGTAATTTGATCTTCTTCTACAAGAAACGCAACAACTGGTCCCATTTCTGTCATTCCGTATATTTGTACGAGATCAATATAAAGACGTTCTTTACATTCCTTCACTAATGCTGGAGCCATTGCCGCTCCTCCATATATACCAATCTTCATCGATGTTAAATCGTACTGCGTTAAATCTTTTTGCAGTAACATATTCCACATCGTCGGTGCTGCAAAAAATGTCGTAATCTTCTCTTCTTGAATCGTATGTAATACTCTATCCGTATCAAAGTGATGTAAAATAACATTCTTTCCACCAACTTGAATACGCGGAATGATTCCAGCATTTAACTCGCCGCAATGATATAAAGGCGCCACTACAAGCCCAGCACTATCTCTATTATATTTTAAGAAATACGTACAAATCATACTATGCTCAGCCATTTCACGATGACGATGTAGCACGCCTTTCGGATGACCTGTCGTACCGCTCGTATATAGCATAGAACAATAATCCATTTCATCAATTTCGATATCTACTTTGTCAGAAGATGCTGCGTTCACTTTTTCATGGTAAGAACTAGCATAGGAAGGTGTATCGTCTTCTACGTACCAAAAAGACGAATTTGGAAAATCTCGTTCAATGATAGCAACAGTTGATTCAACTGCTTTTTCAAAGACTACTACTTTCGAGGTTGCATCTTGGAGGATATACGATAATTCTTTTGCTTTTAGGCGGAAATTAATCGGGTTAAAGATCGCTCCAATTTTCGCACAAGCTAAGTAAACGTTTACAAATTCACGGCAATTATATAAGTAAACAGATACAGTATCTCCCTTTCTTACCCCTTCTTTCAATAGAGCTTGCGCCGTTTTATTTATTTGCTCATCCCACTGTTTATATGTCCAGCGAATATTTTTTTCCGGCTCTACTAACGCCTCTTTATTCGGATACTTACCAACCGCTAAATCAAATATTCTCCCTATCGTCATGTACATGCCAACAATTTCCCCCTTTTCTCTTTCATAAATCTATCATTTCGTCCATAAGTAGACATTGTCCTCTAATGACTTGACTAATTTTTCTGATTATTATCGACATAGTTTTACAAACAGTGTGGTCTCTTGATAAATGAAATTATAGCAATTTACTCACAACAATATAAAAAAGAGGCTGTTCCAAATCGGAACAACCTCTTTCTTCTTATACGAATAGCTCTTCTAAAATTTTCAGTTTGTCTTCTGTATATTTTACGAAACCATCGTTATATGATTTTGGATCTTTCGGATTTGCGAAGTGCGTAATTGCGCCTGTCTTCGGATGAACAAATTTACTTGATGCACCACAGCCAAGTCCGATAATCGATTGAACTTCTTCCATAATAACAATGTTATAAATACTTTCTTGCGTCGGCATTGCATAACCAACGTTCTCTAAGTTACCTAAAATATTCTTTTGACGATATAGGTAATATGGTACGTAATTATGCTTTTGCGTCCACTCTTCTGCTTCATGCATCATCGCTGTAATTTCTTCGCGACCTGCTACTTTATATTTACGTTTGTTTTGCGTCATTTCAGAAGCACGTTTGAATGATAACGTATGAACTGTTAACGATTCTGGCATTAACTTTTCTGTCTCATCTAACGTGTGCTTGCAAATATCTAACCCTTCACCAGGAAGACCAATAATTAAGTCCATATTAATATTGTTCATTCCCATTTCACGAGCTAAGTGATACTTCTCAATTGTTTCTTCTACAGTATGATGACGCCCAATTGCTTTTAATGTCTCTTGATGGTATGACTGCGGATTAATACTAATACGGTCAATGTTCCATTTATTTAACACTTCTAGTTTTGCTGGCGTAATTGTATCTGGGCGACCTGCCTCAACTGTTACTTCACGCACATTTTTCACATCTGGGAACGCTTCATACATTTCTTCATACAGCATATCCATCTCTTCTGCTGTAATACTTGTCGGTGTACCCCCGCCGTAATAAATCGTCGTAACTGTTACACCTTTTTCTTTTAAAAACTTACCAATTTCACGAACTTCATAATGTAAACCACCTAAGAATGAATCAACAGAGCCTTGGCGTCCGTTAATTGCATACGCCGGGAATGTACAATATGCACATTTTGTTGGGCAGAATGGAATACCGATATAAATACTTACTTCCTCTTTCAAACGGTATAAATCCGGAACTACCGCTAATTGGCAATCCACAATACGCTGAAGAAGTTCAATTTTCTCTTCATGAATTAAATAGCTTTCACGAAGTTCTTGGTGTGCTTCTTCTTTTGACATACCACTTTGAAGCATTTTATGAAGAAGTTTTGTCGGACGAACTCCTGTTAAAATGCCCCAGCTTTGTTCAAGACCAGTTAACTGCTGAAGAACAGAAAGATATACATAAGAAACAACGTGCTTCACTTGCTTCATACGCTCTTTTTCATCTGTGAAAGCAGATAAATCTTTTGCGAATGTTTCTTCATACACATTTCCAGTAGCAACATCTGTTAAACGAGCAGATGCTTTCACATTCTCTTCAATGTGTATATCAACGATAAGATTTGCTTCCTCTTGTTCAAATCCAATCGTACTATCTTCAAAAAATAAGCCGCCAATATTTTGCAGCGGACGTAAAAAACGATCATCTTGTAACGTTTTAATTGAAATTAACAACATTATCACCTTTTCATTTGCAAACTCTCTTTAGTTTACTTGAAGGGCGTTTGTAGGTCAATACAGAAGGTTTTACCTTATTCATATATCCTATTTAAAACAAACTGAATATTAGTTTTTCACGAACTTTTCTTAGTTGTATAGACATTGTAATATACTCTTGTTACAATCTAGAACGTATTAGTACTTGCTACTAATTTAAATATATCCAAAGGAGGACTGTTAACACGACATATATACTATAACGTGTTAAAAAACAACTATGAAAAAAAGGTTTTACAACATTTTGGCACTAACTTTGGCATTACAAACATTTGTAGCACCTACCCATTCATTCGCAGAAAATATAGAGAAAACTGCGGAATTGTCTATTGATGAACAAGCGTTAAAAAGCATTGAAGAACATGCAAAACAGCATAGACATGACGAAGAAAACGACCTTGAAATCTCGGGTGAATATCTTCTCCACTTATCAACAAAACTTCCACTATACGATGCAAACGACTTAAAAACCAAAACAAATATTGAAATTGCTGAACCAGTAGTAAAGGCAACGAAGAAAAAAGGTAATACATATTACGTACAAACTACATCCGGTTCTGGTTGGGTTAATAAGGAAAATAATAGTTTAGAAATACAAGAGATTCATAAACTTTCAAATCAAAAACTAATTGTGAAAGACGAAACATCAATATATTCATTCCCTTTCCAATCGTTTAAAGAGGAAACGAAATTACAGCCACAAACAGTAGCTCCTACTGAACAAGCTGGAAATTGGTTTAAAATTCAACTGAACGGAACTGAGAAATGGATTTATGCTCCTTCAGCTACATTTGAAGGTACGAAAGCATCATTATTTGAAAAAACAGGTTCTATCGAAAAGAGAAGCGCAACTTTCTTCAAAACACCATCTAATTTGCCTACAAATAACGTTTATGGTGTTACATTTAAAGAAATGATCGTTCCAAAAGGGAATGAAAACATTCGTCCTGGCTACGCAATGGAACCGAAATACATTACAATTCATGAAACTGCTAATACAAGTAAAGGTGCTAACGCGTTAAATCATGCGAAGTACTTAGATAGCCAAGCCCGCGGAAATACTGATCGTTCAGCATCTTGGCATTTTACAGTGGATGACAAGGAAATTTACCAACATCTTCCATTAAATGAAGTTGGTTGGCATGCTGGAAATAAGACAGGAAACTATGAATCTATCGGAATTGAAATTGCTGTGAATAGTGATGGAAATTATACGAAAGCAGTAGAAAATGCCCGAAAATTAGCTGCTTATTTAATGAACGAATTAAACATATCTCTAGATCACGTGCAAAAGCATCAATTTTGGAGCGGAAAAAACTGCCCTGCATTTATGATTCAACGCGGACAATGGGATGCTTTCTTAAAAGGCACGAACGCTTACTATAATGAACATCGTAAAGAGGTTATGCCACCGCCAGAAGTCCCTCATGAAAAAGACGACATTACAGGTGGTTGGTATGAACAAGACATTCGTCAATTAGCAGCTAGGAAAATCATGTTCGGTGATGGAAATGGTTCTTACTGGCCAAACCGCCTCGTAACACGAGCGGAGTTTGCAAATTTAATGTCGCGAGCTTTAAAATTACCGGCTGGAAACGCTAAATTTACAGACTTAAACGAAGCACATCCATCTTTAGTAGACGGAATTAATCGTGCAGCTAGCGCAGGTATCATTAATGGTCGTGGGAATAATAAATTTGATCCGACTGCTACAATAACACGTGATGAAGCTGTTATCATGATTGACCGTGCATTAGAATATAACTGGATTTATAGAAAAGAAGTGAAATTGCCATTCACTGACCAAAATTTAGCATACGATAAGAAAGCATTACAAAATGTTTACGCATACGGCATCGTAAAAGGGAACGAGCGCAATGAATTCGTACCAAAAGGCACAGCAACACGTGCTGAAGCAGCCGCATTTTTAAATCGAATGCTTAAGGTTATTGAAGCTTAAATAAAAAACTAAAAGGCATAAGAGATAACATATCTCTTATGCCTTTTATAAAACTATTAACTATTTTTAATCATAAATCTAAGACGTATTCCTAATAAAACAAGGGCAAAACCAACGAATGGAAGATAATTCATATCACGTCCTGTGGCTGGAAGGCGTTGTGCATGAGACGCACCTTGTCCTTTTTCTGGTGAGGTAGGTTGTTCTTTATCTACGTTTACCATTCCTTCACCCGGCTTTTCTGTTTCCTCACCCGGTTTCTCTGTCTCTTCGCCTGGCTTTTCTGTTCCCTCACCCGGTTTCTCTGTCTCTTCACCTGGTTTCTCTGTCTCTTCACCTGGCTTTTCTGTTCCCTCACCTGGTTTCTCTGTTTCTTCACCTGGTTTTTCTGTTTCTTCACCCGGCTTTTCTGTTTCTTCACCTGGCTTTTCTGTTTCTTCACCTGGCTTTTCTGTTTCTTCACCTGGCTTTTCTGTTTCTTCACCTGGTTTTTCTGTTTCTTCACCTGGTTTCTCTGTTTCTCCACCTGGTGTTTCTGTTTCTCCACCTGGTGTTTCTGTTTCTCCACCCGGTTTCTCTGTCTCTTCACCTGGCTTTTCTGTTTCTTCACCTGGCTTTTCTGGACCTTTTTCTGTCTCTTTTTCATTCAATACTTCTTGTTTCGCTACTTTATTAGCTACAACATTTACTTCTACTGTAACCTCTAACGCTTTGTAGCCTTCCGGCGCTTTCGTTTCTTCTAACGTATACTTACCTGGCACTAAGTTTTCGAATTTCACAACGCCGTCTTTATTCGTTGTTTTCGCTTCTCCAACTACTTGACCAGTTTCATTTTTCAGCTTAAATTCTGCACCTTCTAGAACTTTTCCGCTCTCTGCATCCTTTTTGATTACTTGTAAGCTTCCTAGTTCTTTTGCGTTTTCTACTTGTACTTGTACTACTTTGTTTGCTTCCACAACGACTTCAATTTCTTCTTTTAACAACTTATATCCTTGTGGTGCTTTCGTTTCTTTTAATGTGTATGTCCCTGGTTCTAATTTCTTAGAGGTTACTTTACCAGTTTTATCTGTTCGTAACGTCTCTACTTTTTTACCATCTTTGTACACTTCAAATTCTGCATCTGATAATACTTTCGCTTTATCTTCTGCATCCACTTTTACGATTTCAAATTGACCAAGGCTCTTACTGTTCGTTACTTTTACATCAATAACTTTTTCACCATCAACTGTTACATGAATTACTTGTTTTGTTAACTCATAACCTTCTGGAGCTTTTGTTTCTTCTAACGTATATTCACCAGGCACTAGTCCGTCTACTTTAACGATTCCAGATTTATCTGTTGTAATTCCTTCTTTTACAACATTTCCTTTCACATCTTTCAATGTAAATTCTGCGCCTGCTAAACGTTTCGCTTGATCTTTATCATCCGTCTTAATAATTTGTAGAGAACCTAAGATTCTTTCGTTTTCCGCCTCTACTTTTACTACTTCTTTCTCGTTTTGTATTGTTACTTTCCATTCTTTATTTGAAAGCTTGTAACCTTCTGGTGCTTTCGTTTCTTTCACTGTATATTCACCTAATGGTAATTTTGGTGACATCACTTTTCCACTCTCATCTGTTTTCAGTTCCGCTACCTTTTTACCATCTTTATATACTGTAAATTCTGCACCTGATAATACTTTCGCTTTATCATTCGCATCTACTTTTACAATTTCAAATTGACCTGTTACTTTTTCATTCATAACTTCTTGTTTTACTACTTCATTTGCTACTACGTTTACTTCTACTGTTACTTCTACTGCTTTATAACCTTCCGGCGCTTTCATTTCTTCTAACGTATATTTCCCTGGTACTAAGTTTTCGAATTGTATTACACCGTCTTTATTCGTTGTTTTCGCTTCTCCAACTACTTGACCAGTTTCGTTCTTCAGTCTAAATTCTGCGCCTTCTAGAACTTTTCCACTCTCTGCATCCTTTTTGATTACTTGTAAGCTTCCTAGTTCTTTTGCGTTTTCTACTTGTACTTGTACTACTTTGTTTGCTTCCACAACGACTTCAATTTCTTCTTTTAATAATATATATCCTTGCGGTGCTTTCGTTTCTTTTAATGTGTATGTTCCTGGCTCTAATTTCTGAGAGATTACTTTACCAGTTTTATCTGTTCGTAACGTCTCTACTTTTTTACCATCTTTGTACACTTCAAATTCTGCATCTGATAATACTTTCGCTTTATCTTCTGCATCCACTTTTACGATTTCAAATTGACCTGTAGCTTTTTCAACAATTTTTTTATTCAACACATCTACAGTCACTGTTTTATTAGCAGCTACATTAACATGAACTAAACTAGATGATAGTTCGTAACCTTTTGGTGCTTCAACTTCTTTTAATGTATATGTTCCAACTGGAAGTTGTTTTGATAAAGCTTCACCTTTACCATCTGTAATAATTGTTTCGACAACGTTCCCATCTTTATCTATAACATCAAATTTTGCACCTGGTAAAAGTTGACCAGATTCACTATCTTTTTTCAATAATTTAAATTGACCATTTTCTACTTTTTTCGTATTCTTCATAACAAATTCAATTATGTTTGTATTATCAATTGTTACTTTTACTGGTGTATCAACTTTTATATATCCTTCTGGTGCGCTAATTTCTTTTACAAAATAATCACCAAATGGTAAATCTTTAACTTCCGCAATACCCTTTTCGTTTGTTGTAACAGTAGCCACAACATTATTATCTTTGTCTATAACATCAAATTTTGCGTCTTTTAAAACAATGTTTTCATCGTTTTCATCAACTTTTTTAATTTGTAAATTTCCTTTTTCAGCTGCCGGCTTTTTCCACTTTGGCCAGTTAAATTTAAAATTATGAACCTCAAATCCATCTCTTTGGTGTAACCCACCAACAAAGGCTTGTCCGTTAATAGAGCCACCCTTTGTCTCTACAACTGCATTAGGCGCAAATACACTTCCTACTACACCATATCCTTTAGTTGTTATCTTTTTAGCATTAGGGAACACCCAAATGACTTTACTAGCTAACTCAGTAAAAAAGGAATTAGGGTCATATGCTTGAGAGGTATTAACTAATGTGAACCCGCCCTTATCTGTCGTATCATACAGGATTGCACCGCCACCAAGATTAACTTCTTCCGCATCTGAATAAATAACAATAAAATCTTTGTTATTTACATTTGGAAGATAAACATCCTTTACATTGAATGGTTCTTGCCCTTCTAATCCTGAAGAGACATAAATATTAGGATTATTTATATCTTCACCGATCCCAAAGGTCATACCCGTTTTTGGTTTATCAGTGTGTAATTGACCCGCATCCTCAATTACACTATTAACGTCATTTCTAAACTCTTTAAATTTAGCATCAATCTCCGCTTGCTCTTTATAAGAGATACGGTCATATGATGATTTCATTGCACCTTCTGGGTCACCATCTTTTGTCATCGCCACTGTTCCATCTTGGATAATTACTTGTCCTGTTCCCGCTTTCGTAAATTGACCGCCTAGTAATAATGACGGATATCCTTCATCTACCCATGTCGCTCCAGCTAAATTATTCGCTCCAGTTGCAGCCGCTACGACTGTATAACTTGATGCATTCATATTTTTTTGAACAGCCATCGCACCCTCAATATCCGCACTCGTTGCACTATGATCTCCAAAAATGATTGCATTGTAATAAGATACATCACCTAAACCTTTTAATTCTGTTGTAGCTGCCTCTGCTTTATACGGTAAATGGATTAAAAAATTCATACATACTAGTAACACAACTATAAAACTACTACTTAATTTTTTTATTTTTTGATTAAATGATTTCCTCAAAAAATTCATTCCCCCTTTTAAATTTCCTAAAACTACAAAAAAGCATCTTTCATATGTACCAAGCCTTACTCACAATAACTTAAAATCATCCATTTAAATAAAAACAAGAAACTCTACAACTGCTTAATAAAATTACTACAATTCATTTTTGAGATAATACGTGAACTAAACTATCATGCGGAAGTATTTTTTACATATGGAGCTCAACAAAATTAACCTGAAGGATATTTCATGTGGTGTAACTATTTTGGCAACATCATTCACTCTACAATAGTTTCCCAGAGTATTCAAGTGAATTGTATAGATTTCATACACAATTCATAATCTAAAACGTTTTCATTCATTTTAATAAGTTCAACAAAAAAAACGTAGCCTAAAAGCTACGTTTTTCTTTCATCGTTTCGGTGTATTTTTATGATTTTTCAAAAATGGAAGCGGGAATTGCTTACGGAAATGTTCTTTAATCATATACTCTACACCGTTCTCACTATTTGAACGTGTAATCCAATCGGCTGCTTGCTTTAATTCTACAGGCGAGTTCCCCATCGCTACCCCGAGCCCTACATTTTCAATTACTTCTAGATCTTCTAAGCTATCTCCAATCGCAACCATTTCGTTTAGCGAAATATTTAAATGCTCTCCAAGCAATTGTAATCCGCGTAATTTTGATACATTTTGCGGCAAAATTTCTATTCGTTTTGAATCACACTCAATATACTCTATATCTTGGAATGCTTTTCGTAATGTATTTAACCCTCGTTCTTTTTCACCTTTCGTTTGGAAAATTACATCAATTTTCGGAGCCGCTACTGGATGATCACGAAGCGCATCACCTAATGAGTCTACAAATTGAACTGGATAAAATAACGGATCTGCACTTGATAATACAGTACGCGCAATTAAGTTTGGTGTATTCCTCTCCCGATTTCCGATTGAAAACCGTTCATGAGAAATGCGGATGTTACAATCAAAGTGCTCTAATACTTGCACAATATTAAACGTCTTCTCTTCCGATAATCTTCTTTGAACGTACGGCTTATCTAACGTTGCTGAAACGAAAGCACCACCGTGTGTCACTAGGATAGAATCTAATTTTAACGCCTTTGCAACTTTATGAGCAGACTGAAAATTACGGCTCGTAAATAATGTAACGTATACATCTTTTCTTTTCACAAATTCAATTGTTTCTCGTAATCCTTTTGCAATTTTTCCGTTGTTGTATAGTAGTGTCCCATCTATATTAAGAGCTAGTAAGCGATAAATCATGTCGCACTCCCCCTCTTCGCTGTTGTACTCTATCCATAATTTATGAAATAAATGTAGCAAATAGAACGAGTTAGAATTACTACTGAAAATTTGGTTTACTATATACATATACACTCAGTAAAGGAGATAGTACAATGCAAGCACCACCTTCCTTTTATGAAGGCGATACGTTAGAAGTCGCAAAGAAATTACTCGGACAAAAACTTGTACATACTGTAGATGGAATAAAACGAAGCGGAATCATTGTAGAAGTAGAAGCATATAAGGGTCCCGATGATAAAGCCGCACATAGTTACGGCGGCAGACGAACAGATCGCACAGAAGTCATGTTTGGCGCACCGGGGCATGCTTACGTATATTTAATTTATGGTATGTATCATTGTTTTAACGTCATTACAGCGCCAGTTGGCACCCCACAAGGTGTTCTCATTCGAGCCCTTGAGCCAGTAGACGGGATTGAAGAAATAAAACTTGCACGATACAATAAAACCGACATTACAAAAGCGCAGTATAAAAATTTAACGAACGGCCCTGGCAAACTATGCCGTGCCCTCGGAATTACTTTAGAAGAACGAGGCGTATCCTTACAAAGCGACACATTACATATTGAACTCGTCCCAGAAGAAGAACACATATCATCACAATATAAAATAACAGCAGGACCTCGTATTAACATCGACTATGCAGAAGAAGCTGTACAATATCCGTGGCGTTTTTATTACGAGGGGAATCCGTTCGTTTCAAAGAAATAAACGATATCAACAAGAAATATTAATAAAAGAAGACTGTTCCACAATGGAACAGTCTCTCCCTTTTACTCTGCACCTTCCGCAGTCGCAATATTATCCTCTAAGTTTTCTCTAGATAATTCAGCCGCCATAAAATCAGCTGTTTCTGGAAGTGCTAAATGCATATGAGCTTTTTGACAAATTTGGATCGTACAGTTTTCAACAATATAATCGAAAACATGTCCTCCCCCGCTTCTTTCATCATCAATATAATGTAAGTGGAAACCCGCTACACCAATACCTTGCGCGTAATCTGGTGTCCAAAATCCAGCAAGCGTACCTTCTGTATGTTTAAATGAAAAGATTGGTTGTGATTTCGTCACTTCAACGAGCGGTGTATACGGTTTTTCTTGTCTTGGAACAGTTCTCGTTCTTACTTCACGGAACGTACCGTCCATTCGAATACCGTAAAATAAGTTTTTACTTGGCATTAATTCATGTAATAATGCCTCAACTTCTTCACGATTCATCGGACGCTCTACTGTATAACTCATTTCTTTTTCAAAAAACGTTACAGTCGCAAACGGTGTTGTTTCTTCCGGTTCTACTTTTTCTGCTGAACCGTCTGAACGTAAATGATAAAATTCGTTATCGAATGCAATCATTTCACCATCTAATTGATCAAATGTGCCGATGCCGAAATCACCACGTTCTCTCAATTCCTCAAAGCTAATTACACCATCATATATACCATCTAATAGCGCAAGCATTGTAGATGTTTGATATACTTCATTACTCGTTTTCGTTCTTTTTGCATCAATATCAATGAATTGTGCAACAGTCATCTCAATCATGCCTCCATTAGTTTAATTGGTTTGGTAATAATTTTTCGCTTAATTTAATGTTGTCACGGTAGTCAATTGGAACATCAATAATGACAGGGCCGTCTGCTGCTAGTGCTTCTTTTAATACACCTTCTAATTCATCAGGCGTGTTTACACGAAGACCCTTTGCACCGAAACTTTCTGCATATTTCACAAGATCGATATCGCCAAACTCTGTAGCTGATGTTCTACCGTATTTCATCATTTGTTGGAATGCAACCATATCATATGTACCATCTCTCCATACAAGATGTACGATCGGTGCGTTTAAACGTACCGCTGTTTCTAATTCCATCGAAGAGAATAAGAAACCACCATCACCTGACACGGAAACAACTTTCTTGCCCGGTTCAACTAAAGTAGCAGCAATTGCCCAAGGAAGTGCAACACCTAACGTTTGCATACCGTTACTAAATAATAATCTACGTGGTTCATAAGAACGGAAACATCTTGCCATCCAAATAGAATGTGAACCGATGTCACATGTAACGGTTGTATCATCACTAATTAAAGAACGAAGTGTACGAATCACTTGAAGCGGATGCGTAACACCTTCTGAAGCACGGTTTGGAACTTCTGCTTGTTCTGATAATTTCGCACGTAATCGTTCTAACACTGCTTCTGATTTCGAACTTAATACAAGTTTCGGTAATTTTTCTGCAATGCTATTTACAGTTAAAGCAATATCACCAATTAATTCGCGCTCTGGTTGGTAATCATGGTCGATATCTGCTTGATGGTCATCAAGATGGATAATCGTTCTGTCTCCAAGTTTATTCCAGAATTTCGGATCATACTCAATTGGGTCATAACCGATCGAAATAACAAGGTCTGCTTCTTCTAGTAAAATATCACCTGGTTGGTTACGGAATAATCCAACACGGCCGAAGAAATGATCTTCTAACTCACGCGAAATTGCACCAGCTGCTTGATACGTTTCAACGACAGGAAGTTCTGTATCCGCAATTAATTCACGAACGGCTTTCGTCACTTCATTTGTGCTCGCTCTCATACCGAGTAAAATAACTGGTAATTTCGCTGATTTTATTTTTTCTACTACATATGTAATTTCATGTGTGGGAGCGATTCCAAGCTGTGGCTTAGAAAGCGCACCGATAGACTCTACAGTCGTTTCCGCTGTCATAACGTCTTGCGGCAGACTTACTAAAGTAGCTCCTGGATTAGTGGAAGTCGCACTTCGGAATGCATTTGATAGTGCTTCTGGCACATTATCAGGATGCTCTACTTCTACGCTATATTTTGTGATTGGTTCGAATAGTGCAGCATTATCCATAGATTGATGCGTACGTTTTAATCGATCCGTACGTGGAACTGCACCAGCTAAAGCAACAACGGGATCACTCTCCGCATTCGCAGTAACAAGACCTGTCGCTAAATTCGATGTCCCTGGTCCTGAAGTTACAAGACATACGCCCGGTTTCCCTGTTAATCTACCAATAGCAGCTGCCATAAATGCTGCGTTTTGTTCATGACGACAAACAATTAACTCTGGTCCTCTTTCTTGCAGTACATCAAATACAGAGTCAATCTTCGCTCCTGGAATACCAAAAACATGTGTAACACCTTGTTTAATTAAACAATCAACAACAAGATCTGCTCCTTTTGTTTTTGTCTTCACGTCGTTTGCTTTTACACCTGTACTCAAACTAATCATCCCTTTATTTCATAATGTGTGTAATAAAGATTTTTAATTTCACCTAGTTAATTAATGTGGTGAAGTATTATTTATCATTATATTACAAATGCATTATTTTTCCAACAGTATGAATTTAACATTATTTTGACAACCAGTAAGGAATGCGCTTACAACCCTTTATTTATCCTAAAATAATATTTTTAAAACTTCTCTAAAAATGTACAAAAAACTTCCATCTTGTCACAGTATTAAAAACATAACAGTACCTTGCAAAGAACACTAGTAAATGATATATTTGTAAATATTGGAATACCCATTAATTGGAACGCACTTTGTAATTCGTATCCCCCTTTCAAAATATAGCATTCTCAACTTTAATCCATCATTCTATAAAGGAAAGTGATTGTTATGAACAAAAATGAATTTTTGGAACAACTTAATTCTTCCCTGCGGAATATGCCTAATGCAGAAAAGAAAGATATTATTTCAGAGTATGAAACTCATTTTATCAGTGGTAAACAGGATGGGAAATGTGAAGAAGAAATTGCTAGAAAACTAGGAAACCCCAAAACGATCGCGAAAGAACTTAATGTTTCCTATGCAATAAGCAATGCTGACAAGAAACGAAGCTTCAAAAATATGATAACCGCACTATTTTCTGTTATGAGCTTAAGTGTTTTAAACTTTACCTTTATCATTATCGCCTTTTTCGTACTACTCTTTTTATTACCGATTCTTCTAGCACTTATCATTGCTACTCCACTATTAATCATTTCACCTATTTTATTAATAGGTTTAGGATTTTTTAAAGGGTTTCATCAAATCAGTTATTCCGATGTTTACAATGTGTTCATCGCTTTTTGCAGCGGTTTACTCATATCCGTCATATGTTACCAAATGGTGAAACATCTATACGCAACTTTAGTAAAGTATTTGAAATGGAATATAGCTATTTTACAAAGATAATAATGAATATAAAAGGAGATTAAAATGAAGAAGTATACTTTATATCTACTCATGTTACTTACAATTTTATTTCTATCAGCTTGTTCAAACAGTGCACAACATAAGGAAGAAAACGATGTGCAATCTATTAAAGATGTAACGATAAAAATTCCAGAAACTATATTCACTTCCTCAAAAAAGAATGAAACGATTAACGAAGACGAAATGAAACAAAATATAAAAACGTATTTAAATTATAGCGGAGAGTTAGACGAAAACATCGTTCCACTTTCGTCAGCCATGTCTGACGAGGAAGTCACGGAATCCGATCGGAAGAAATTAAAACAACTAGTAGATTTAGCGCAACAAAACGATGCGAATTTCCTTAATTTTATTAGTAACAATACGATTCCTGATGATTACAAACAGCCTTCGAAGGAAATTCATGATTACATTTCAGCGTCTACGGCACTTTCAGTGGAACTAGAGCAAGAATTAGATAAACTCGCGCAAGATGGTAACTTATTCAAAACTGATTTTTCTTTTACAAAACGCTTTGAGAAGGTTAATGGTAGGAAGCAAAAAGAAATTGAAACATTTTTGAAGGCGAAGAATATTGAAACGGAGTATTTCCACAAATAACAAACAAAAAAGACGCCCCTATACAGGGGCGTCTTCCACTATTACGCTTGTTGTTGCGCGTTATATAATTCTTCAAGTGGCTGCATGATAATTTTGTTAACGTCAGTGATAACGATGTTTAAACGTTGTTCAGTTTCCATTAACTTTGTGATTTTAGCATCTTGTTGAATGCGAGCTACAACTTCTTGTGCTTTTTGGTTATCTTCTTCACTGATTTCTTGACCTTGCATCATTTTTTGTTGTAGGCCAAGTTGCATTGCGCGGAACTCATCGAATAAGTTCTTTGAATTTGCATCACCTTGTACTGCTGCGTAGCTTGCTTTTAATGTTTGGAAATCTTCGTTTTCAGCGATTGCTTTTTGTAATTCATATGCAACATCATGAATGTTTTTTGTCATTTTATTTTTCCTCCTTTAGAAGGCTAGCGCTTATCATGCGCACCGCCTTTTAAGTGCATTTACATACGCACCTCTTCTTACCATATCAAACTATGCAAGAGATGTGAAGAAATTTCACTTTTATTTCTATGTACTTATCTTTACTACATAAGGAACAACAGGAATAGCCCTTGCACGAGTCCAATCATTCCGCCTAATAAGGCACCTAAATACGTAATCATTTTCAGCTCATTTTTTGTAATGGACAGCACTAAATCTTCTAGTCTCTCTGTTGAAAATGTAGACACTTCTTGCTGGACAATTTCCGCAAGGTGGAGATTGTTTAATATACTTTCTACGTTTTCTGTCCCCCACTTTAAGCCTTTCGTTACAGCACTTGGGACTAGCTTTTCCTTGATTGTTTCTCGAACTGGCTCACATACTTGCTGCACAGATTGATTTAAAAATTTACTCACTGTTTCTTCAACTTTAACCGCTGACAATATGGAGCTTACAATCATTTCTTTTTCTACAAACGTTTCTAATTCTTTTACATCTCTTCCTTTTAACTTTTCCCACTCTTTTTGCAGTACGTCAGTTAAAAGCTGCTTTGTTCCATCTTGCCCTAAAAACTTAATGACTTCTGGCTGCACACGATCCACTACACTTACATTCCCTAAAAACATTCCGACTAAGTTAAGTAGCGTTCCCCTAGAAGCAAAGAAATCATCAATCATTTTTGAAAGACGTGCTTTCCCTTCTTCACTCTCAAAGAAACTAATTCCTCGCTCTAAAATAAATGCCGAGACATTTGGGATTGTATTCTCTATTTTTTCATGAACAGAATGAGGTAAAACCTGTTCCCATGTATATGTATAATACTCTGCTAAAAATGCCTCTATTTTTTCTGTAATCACATGTTCGATTTTCCCGGTCGCCTCTTTTTCTACATGTACTAAATTCCATTTTTCTAACATTTGTCGTAACGACTGTTCATTCGTAATTACTTTATCCACTTCTACTTGTGTCCATTGAATTAAACCTTTTTGAAACTCTTCATTTGTTAATTTCTTTCCGATTCCTTCTGGCGTTAACAAATGTTCGACAACCATTTTCCCTAATTGAACAGCAAGTTCATCGCGGCGCTTCGGAATTAACCCTGGTGTAAATGGAACTTGAAATTTTCCAATATAAATAGGGCGATGAGGACGAAATAACATTTTTATCGCTAAATGATTTGTAAATCCTCCAATAATCGCTCCGAGCCCTGTCGTCGTTAACATACTTAACCATATATTCATTACAATCAACCTTTCGCTTCTCCAAAACTATAGCATATCATCATACGGACAAAAGTATAATGGTATAAAAACGTATTTGCAATATATAGCTATGCCTATTATGCCAACATTTTGTTAGTAAAGGAGTGATTTCGTTGGTTCTCGGTATTTTAACTTCTCACCCTCATTATGAGCAAATGTATTACACCGAAATCGCTAAACGCGCTCGGCTTTATCATAATGTCGTTGCCCAGTTTACGCCATTTGGTATTGATCCTAAAACAGACCTTGTCTCTGGTCTTATTTATGATACAGATACAGGAAAATGGAAAGAGCAAATATTCCCTATTCCTTCTTATATTTACGATCGTTCTTCTTTTAACGAGGAAACAGACTTCAACAAAGCAAAATCAATTATTCACTCATTACACAACCGTCCTACCACTACCTTTTTAAATAACACACTCATTGACTTAAGCGAACTTCATGATTTATTTCTCACGAATAAAAAATTATCTCCTTATATACCAAAATTTGAAATAGCAACGATACAAAACATTTTCAAACTGTTATTAAAAACAAAAGATATTATTATACGGCCTACTAACACACATTCCAATGAAAGTCTGTACCGGATCACTTATAAAAACAAAACGTTTCATATCGATACGATAAATGATGACTATCATACTTCTACTCCAATCAAACGGACAGATGAATTTATATCTTGGTACAAATCTAACATACGATCAGCACGTTACATCATTCATACAATGCTGCAACCACCAAATCAATTAACATACCCGCTCCATATTCGAACCATTTTGCAAAAAAATAAAGAACAGAAGTGGACTGCTATCGGCCAATTTATACAAAAAAGCTCATTTCCGAATCAACTTTTACTTTCGGCAACGGATGATTCCTCGCTGCATTCATTTTCAAAAATTAAATACGTACTATCTAGTACCGGTGTACAATTATTACAAGACGCTTTACATGACATTATCAATGAAGTGTTTCAAACATTAGATGAATCTTATTCTTCGTTATTCGAGCTAGAGCTTTCCACCATTATGGATCAAAAAGGGGCAATTTGGCTTATGTATGTCAACACGATTCCCCCGTACGAACATTACATTCGTCATAGTGATGCACTAGCCGAAAAAATATATCACGGACCACTAAAGTTTAGTCGCTTCACACCATAATGAAAGGAGGTAACACCATTTTGAAAGAGCACATATATACATTAAACATTTCAGATGAGCATCCAAATAGTATTACTTTACCTTACATTTTTTCCATTACACCACCAATTGCATCTCTTTCCTTCGGCGTACGCCATGTTGCAAGTGAAGAGGTGAAAATTCATTATTCCTTTACTCGCGAAATCATTATCGGAAAACAAATTGCAGAGAAACTTTTACTTCCTCATTCCACTACTATCCATGCATTCACGCAAAATGAAACCATTATTTTCGGACCATTAATCGGGATTTTCACAACCGGTTTTAACGATGACTCTTCTAATCCTTTAGGAAACCGTTCAACTTCTCTCAGCGAGTTACTAACGCCGCCATTCACCTTGCGACCATTTGTATTTGTTTTTGGTGTGCAACATATAAACTGGGCAGACGAAACAATTGAAGGGTATTTCTTTCAAGAGGAACAGTGGATTAAGAAAAAAGTCCCTTTACCGAATGTCATTTATGATCGATTACCAAATCGGAAAGCCGAAAATTATAAACCGATCGTAAGAGCAAAAAGAAAATTAGAGCATGACTATTCCATTCCGTGGTTTAACCCAGGTTTTTTCAATAAATGGGAAGTGCATCAACTTCTTATGAAAGATGAATCCATTACTCCCTTATTACCAAACACGGAAGCTTTTCAACATTTCGAACAAGTAGAACGCTTTCTTGGGACGTATAAATCTGTTTACATGAAACCGATACACGGTAGCTTCGGGAGAAACATTCATCAAATATTTTACTCTCAAACAGAGAATTGCTACTACTGTCGTTATCGCGAAAATGAAGAAAATAAACTAAGAAAGTACCAATCATTAGAAACGCTTCTAAACCATGTGTTAAAAGGACATGATTTAAAAAAATTTATCGTACAACAAGGTATTTCCTTACTTCGCTTCGATGGGCAACCTGTTGATTTTCGCATTCATACAAATAAAAATCATTTCGGCCAATGGATGGTCAGTGCAATCGTTGCAAAAATTGCTGGCAAAGGTAGCTTAACAACGCATGTAAATAGCGGTGGCGATACAAAATTACTGCAAGAACTTTTTCCAGATTCAACGAAACAAGTTCAAATTGAAAATAAATTAAAACATACAGCCTTACAACTCAGTTACGCGCTCGATGAACAAGTAACCGGAAATATTGGAGAAATTGGTTTTGATATCGGTTTAGACACAGGGGAAAACCCGTGGCTCTTTGAAGCAAACTCTAAACCTGGGCGAACTGTATTCCAAGATGAAAAGTTAAAAGAACAAAGTGAACTGACGCGCCAATTATTTTACGAATATGCCATCTACTTAACTGAACATTCTTTGCGCGATGCAAAAGAAAAAATGTCTCAAATAAAATCCGGAACTCCAACAAACACCGAACATATCCCATCCCCTATGATTCACTCACAAATACAAAAACAAAAACTTCCACCTCATTCATAAGGTGGAAGTTTTCTATTTACACAAGTTTCACTACAACCTCTGTTTCCACGTTACATACTCCGCAATAAAAAATATGATTGCAGTATTCATTTGAATTATTATGTGTTAATCCATCTACTGCACTCAATAATTCTTGGTCCATATACGCACTATAATCGTCTATGTAATCTACAGTTTTTCCATAATCTTGGAGTATACCTTGGCAATTTTGACAAGAATATGTTTGTGATTCTAATGCGTTGCAAAGCGGGCAAATTCCCATCACGATTCCTCCATACGTTATCATTTACAAGCAGATTGAAGAGAGCATCTAGCCGTGCATAGGAGCGTCCTGTCCCCCCTACTTAAAATAGAACTATAAAGTTGCTACCGATTTAATTTTAGTAAGTCATAAATAAGAAGTTAATGATTTGCCCCACAATAGCGGGATACAAAAAGAAAAACATATTTCATATCGCTCTTAGTTTAGCCTTCTTTCTAAAAAATACAACGATTACTCTTATTTCATAATTTACGAAATCACTAAGATTTTTTTACAAAATTTACAAATTATTATTTCGTATATCTTTCTAGGTAACATCCATACTATGAGTACAAACTTAATTACCGATGGATTAGCGCCAAACGGGGCGATAATCTGGTTCAAATCCAGCTAGTCCAACCAAAAAAAATTTTTATAACTCTAAGGAGGATATATTCCTATGGCAAACCAAAATTCTTCAAATCAATTAGTAGTACCAGGAGCAACAGCTGCAATCGACCAAATGAAGTACGAAATCGCTCAAGAATTTGGTGTACAATTAGGAGCAGATTCTACGGCTCGTGCTAACGGTTCTGTTGGTGGAGAAATTACAAAACGTCTAGTTGCAATGGCTGAGCAAAGCCTTGGCGGATTCCAAAAATAAATATATATGGCAAAAAGGTCTCAAGGCATATGCCTTGAGACCTTCCTTCATTTACTGCAACATTTGTAAAAACTTCTTCGTGCGTTCTTCTTTTGGATTTGTAAATACATCTTCTGGTGTACCTTGTTCGACAACGACACCGCCATCCATGAAAATAACGCGGTTCGCAATTTGATGCGCAAAACGCATTTCGTGCGTTACAATGACCATCGTCATGCCTTCTTTAGCAAGTTCTTTCATTACTTTCAGAACTTCTTGAACGAGTTCAGGATCAAGTGCTGACGTCGGCTCATCAAATAGTAACACTTCCGGCTCCATCGCAAGCGCGCGAGCAATTCCAACGCGCTGTTGTTGTCCGCCTGATAATTGGAACGGATATAAGTCTACTTTATCCGCAAGACCAACTTTTTCAAGGAAATAGTTTGCTTTTTTCTTCGCTTCTTCTTTCCCCATCTTTTTCACTGTAACGAGCCCTTCCATTACATTTTGAAGTGCTGTTAAATGCGGAAATAGATTATGGTGCTGGAATACCATACCTGTTTGCGTACGAAGATTGACAATATCTTTCTTCGATACTTTTTGAGAGAAGTCGAGCTCTTTATTACCGATGCGAATATTACCAGCGTTCGGCGTTTCTAACACGTTGAGACAACGCAGGAATGTCGTTTTACCAGATCCAGATGGGCCGATAATAACAACAACTTCCCCCTTCTCAACTGATAAATCTATATGCTTTAGTACGGTATTATCTCCGAAACTTTTTTGTAAATGTTGAATTGAAATCATAAAAACAAAAACTCCTTTTATGAAAGGGTTATTTTAGAGTGTAACGTTCTGAACGTTTTTCTAATATTTGTTGCACAATAGATAATAAGAAGCAAATTGCCCAATAAATTAGACCTGCTTCGAAATAAACAATTAAAAACTCATAGTTCATTGCCGCAATTTCCTGCGCTTTTCGGAACATTTCTGTTACTAAAATTAATGATGCTAATGAAGTATCCTTCACTAAACTAATAAATGTATTCGAGAGCGGCGGAATAGATACTCGCGTTGCCTGCGGTAAAATAACACGTTTTAATGCTTGCGGGTATGTCATCCCAATTGTGTAAGCTGCTTCCCACTGTCCTTTCGGGATTGAAAGGATAGAAGCACGAATAATTTCAGATGCATACGCACCAACATTTAACGAAAATCCAATAACTGCTGCTGTATATGGCTCAACTTCAATATTAAGAGTTGGAAGACCATAGAAAATAATAAATAACTGTACAAGAAGTGGCGTTCCGCGAATGATAGATACATAGATACGAGCAATCCATTGTAAAATACGACTACCTGAAATACGTGCAAGCGCTGTTAACGTCGCAAGTATAATCCCGATAATAAATGTAATAAGCGTTAATGGAATTGTCGTAAATACAGCTTCCTTCAGCATAGGCATGAAGGAAGACTGCATAATATCTATCCAAGTAGACAATCGATCTGAAACCAACGCACTACTTAGATACATTTTCACCGAACCATTTTTTCGCTATTTTATCGTACGTACCATCTTTTTTCATATCTTCTAACGCTTTATTTACTTCTTGTACTAGCTTGTCGCTACCTTTACGGAATAAGAATCCACTCTGTGACGCTTCTTTTTCTGTATCTACAATTTTAATTTTTGCATCTTTTTTCGTTTCTAAATAATTTAACACTGATAATTTATCATTAATTGTGAAATCAACACGGCCAGTGTTTAATAATTCTGCAGCTTGGCTAAAGCCTTCTACATTCGTGATTTCCGCACCATTTTTCTTAGCAATATCTGCATAGTTACTTGTTAAAGATTGTGCTGCTTTTAATCCTTTTACATCAGCAAATGTAGCAGGTTTATCTTTATCCTTCGCAATAACTAATACCGCTGAAGATGAAACATATGGGCTAGAGAAGTCATATTTCTTTTGACGATCTTCACGAATACCAACTTCATTCGCAACCATGTCGAAACGTTTTGCATCTAAACCAGCAAGTAAGCTATCCCATTGTGTTTCTTTAAATACAGGCTTTACTCCTAAACGTTTTGCAACTTCCTCTGCTAATTCAACGTCAAATCCAGTTAATTTATTACTTGAATCGTGGAATGTGAACGGTGGATATGTACCTTCTGTTCCAATTACAAGTTCACCACTTTGTTTTATCTTTTGTAACGCATCTTGATTAGCTGTATCTTTTTTCTCTTCTTTACCGCAGCCCGCTACAATCCCGATTGCTAATGTAGTTACTGCAAGTACTGAAAATAATTTTTTCATGATGGTAATCCTCCAAGTATTCTGATAGGAATTTAAAAACTATATTGATTGTATGCAATCTTGAACAATTTTTCAATGAAAATGTTCTTATTTAGTTTATCCTTTTTCTTCATAATCAAACAAAAGGGGAAAATAACGCTACATACAAAAAATAAGTAACATTTTTTAATATAGCATTTATAAAGAAAAAGGTAAAACAATACTTCTTATTTAACAGCCCTGATTCACTAAAAAAGAACTTGTGAAAATCACAAGTTCTCCTCCATACATATTAAGCGCTCTGGTTTCCTTCCATTTGCGTTTTATACATATCGTAATAACGCCCGCGCTTTTTCATTAGTTCATCATGAGAGCCTTTTTCTAAAATCGTTCCTCTATCAAGCACAATAATTTGATCTGCGCTTTTAATTGTTGAAAGACGGTGAGCGATAATAAATGTCGTTCTTCCTTTTTTCACAACTTCTAACGCTTGTTGGATCATCGCCTCTGTTTCTGTATCAATACTAGACGTCGCTTCATCTAAAATTAAAATGGCTGGATCAAAAGCGAGTGCTCTAGCAAACGAAATAAGCTGACGTTCTCCGGTTGAAAGTGCGCTTCCTTTCTCCGTAATTTCTTCATCTATATTGTTCGCAAACCGTTCAGCACCAACATCACGCAATGCTTTTACGATGCGATCTTCTGAAATTTTTTCATTCTCTAAGCTTACATTAGAAGCGACCGTCCCGCTAAATAAAAACGGATCTTGCAGTACGATTCCCATATGTTCACGCGTTGCTTGTTTCGGCATCTCTTTTACATCGTGACCATCAATCGTAAGCTTCCCTTTTTCAAACTCATAAAACTGGAAGAGTACATTCATAATGGAACTTTTTCCTGATCCAGTATGACCGACAAGTGCCACTGTCTCTCCTTGTTTCGCTTCAAAAGAAATATTTTTTAACACTTCATCTTTTCCATTATAAGAAAACGACACATTATCAAACTTTACATTTCCTTGTAAGCGAGGCATACGTTCCTCTTCTACTGCTTCCCCTTTTTCCTCTAACAATTCAAAAACACGTTCTGATGCAACACGCGATTGTTCTAAGTTAGCAAGCTGATTTACCATATTTGTAATTGGCGAGAACAATCGTGTTAAATAATCAACGAACGCATACAGTATCCCTAGAGAAATGACGCCTGAAGCACTTAATGAAGCACCACCGAAATACCAAATCACACCTGTGAAAGCGATATTTCTTAATACAGACACTAAATTATGAGAAGTTGCTGCATTTAAATTCAAAATTTTATTTTGATATTTAAAATAATCGCCATTTAATTCTTCAAACTCTTTCTTCGTTTCACGCTCTTGACGAAACGCTTGAATAATCGGCATCCCTTGAATAGATTCATTCACTGTTCCGTTAATATCAGATAAACGTGAGCGCATTTTATGATTGTATACAGACGCATACTTTCTATAAAGAATTGCCCAAACAATTAAAATCGGGATGATAAGTAAACATAACGTCGCCAATTTTACATCGAGTAAAAATAGCGCAGCGAATATCCCAATAATATAAATGATACTAGAAACGAATGTCGCCAGTACCGTTACGTATAAATCACGAATGGCTTCCGTATCATTCGTTACACGCGATACAATTTTCCCTGCTGGTAAATGATCGAAATAACGAATCGGCAACGTTTGAATATGAGAAAAGACATCTTCCCTCATAATTTGAATAATTTTGTTCGCTGCCTTCTGTAGGAAAAATTGCTTTCCGTATGCAAATAATGAGACAACTACTAATAAAGCGAAATAACCACCACCAAGTAATAATAGGGGGTTTATTTCTGGTTTATAAAACGCAAACACTTCTTCTTTCGTTAATGCTTTCGCTTTATACACTTGCACTGCCTTACCATTTTGGACGGTAATCATATCATTTTTTACAGTACGTGACCCTTCAGCATTCACTTTATTCGGTACAAAGTAATATTGAAAACCGACTTGCATCACGCGTACTTCTTTTCCTTTTTTCTCACCTTCCTGGAAGCGATCACTTCGCTTATAAAAGGCGCCATTATACGAAACAGCCTCTTCACTCTTTTCTGTTTCATACCAAGGTTTCTCTATCCCGACGATATGATCGTCAATCATCGTTTTCGCGACGAAAGGACCAGCAAGCTCTGCGATAACGAAAATAAATAACATTAGCATCGCTGCAAAAATTGTCCCTTTTACTTTCATCGCATATTGAAACAATCGTTTTGAAACGCTCATATTTTCACCCCACTATCCGCACTTTCATTTTCCCCTTGTTGTCTTTCAAACTGCTCAGCATACCAGCCTCCGCTTTGAATAAGCTGTTCATGCGTACCCTCTTCCATTACTTCTCCTTCATCCATAACGAGAATCCAATCCGCATGTTGTACGGCAGATAAACGGTGCGTCGTAATAATCGTCGTTTTTCCGCTTCTTTCTGTTCTTATATTTTCAATGATCGCTGCTTCCGTACGAGCATCAACAGCTGATAAAGAATCGTCCAAAATTAAAATTTCTGGATTTTGAATGACAGCTCGCGCAATTGAAATCCTTTGTTTTTGCCCTCCTGATAAAGAAACACCCTTCTCTCCAACGAGCGTTTCTAACCCTTCTGGTAAAAACTCTAAATCCTTTGTAAACGCCGCAATTTCAATCGCTTTCTCGAGTTCTTCTTCAGTCGCTTCTCGGTTTCCGAATAAAATATTTTCCCTCGCTGTTTTTGAGAACAAAATATGTTCCTGAGGTACATACCCAATCCATCCGAGTACATTTTCATTCGTTATGTTATCTAACGTCACATCAGAGACTGCAATATCCCCATCTCCAAGTGGGTATTGACGAAGAAGCTGGCGTACGAGCGTCGTTTTTCCGCTTCCTGTTTTTCCAACAACCCCAAGCGTTTCCCCTTGTTTTAATGTAAATGAAACCTTTTTTAAATTTGTTTCAGTTGATGAAGGATATGAAAAGGTAACGTCATCGAACTGAATATAATCCGGCTCTTGTACAAGCTTTGGATTTTTCGGATCCTTGACATCCGGTTCATACGCTAACGTTTCATTCACACGGTCTAATGAAGCATTTCCTCTTTGCATAACATTAATTAATTCGCCAATTGCAAACATCGGCCAAATCATCATCCCTAAATACACGTTAAATGAAACAAGTTCACCAAGTGTTACCTTTGATTGAAATACAAGATACGCACCATACACTAAACCAATTAAATAACTAAGACCAACAAGCATTTTCACAGTTGGCTGGAATAATGCATCGATTCTAGCTACTTTCATATTTTTTTCGTATACGTCATTTCCTAAATGATGAAATCTTTCCTGATCCGCGTTCTCTTGTACGTATGCACGAATAACGCGCACACCAGCGATCGATTCAAGTACTTTATCATTCATATCTCCGAACGCATCTTGCGCAACTGTAAATCTCTCATGCAATTTCTTTCCATATATGTTCATCGCATACGCCATAATCGGAAGCGGTATAAGTGCCGCAAATGTAAGCTCCCAACTAATTGTAAATCCCATCATAAAGACAATCGTAAGCATATATAAACTCGAATCCACGAGCGTTAATATACCGAAACCAGCTGTCATAGCAATTGCTTTTAAATCATTTGTCGCTCTCGCCATTAAATCACCAGTACGATTTTTATGATAAAACGTCGGTGTCATCTTAAGTAAATGACCCATAAATTTAGAGCGCATCGTCTTCTCCAGTACGAATGCTCCCCCAAACAATTGATGTTGCCAAACGAAAGTAAGACCATATCCAATTACCGTAACCCCTATTAAAATAAGAATAAATTGCATAATTGCTGCATTCGTTAACGTTCCTGTTTTTATATTATCAATCGTAACCCCTAACACTTTCGGGGGAATGACTTCAACTATATTTACAATTAAAAGAGCTCCAATGGCGATACTATATCTCTTCCAATGCTCTTTAAAAAACCATTTTAACTTTAGTAATACTGATAACAATGTAACCTCTCCCTTCTCGTTCTCGTTTCACTCCCATTTCTTTACCCACTATCCAGATCCATCACATTTACATTTCGTAATCCATACAATCTCATCACACTTTTCCACCTTCCAAAGTTTTATATAGTAACGTGGAAAACAAAAAAAAGCATACCGCCGCTTGACGATATGCACAAAAATGCATAAAAGCGTACGTTACGATATACGCAACGTACGCTTTTTATAAGACAAAGATGCCTTATATATCCGCACGGGTTGCGTAATGATATGAATGTTTTCTGCCATTTAACAGAGCTAAGCCCATTACATTTACGATTACAATCATTACGCACACCCCCTTCATTTATTTTCCATTTATAATCTTACAACTTTATTGAGTATTCTGTCAATTGTTTTTTTTACAAACCGAATAAAAATATACGCTACATCATTTTGAAATAAGGGAATCTTCTGTAAGAAAGGGCATACAAAATAAAAAAAGAATAAGAAATCGTTTTCACAAACATTTCATTTGAAAAATGTTATCAAACACCCTACAATCACCTTATACTCACTCTTACAAGTTGCTATTTTAGGAGGACTAATCATGACAACTAGCAATACGTACAAATTTTATTTAGACGGAGAATGGAGAGAAAGCTCTTCAGGAGAAACAATCGAAATTCCATCTCCATACTTACACGAAGTAATTGGACAAGTACAAGCAATTACTCGCGGAGAAGTAGATGAAGCAATTGCATCTGCAAAAGAAGCTCAAAAATCATGGGCGGAAGCTTCTCTACAAGATCGCGCAAAATATTTATATAAATGGGCTGATGAGCTCGTAAATATGCAAGATGAAATTGCCGATATCATTATGAAAGAAGTCGGTAAAGGTTATAAAGATGCGAAGAAAGAAGTTGTTCGTACAGCTGATTTCATTCGTTACACAATCGAAGAAGCTCTTCATATGCACGGAGAAAGCATGATGGGCGATAGCTTCCCTGGCGGAACGAAATCTAAACTTGCGATCATCCAACGCGCACCACTTGGTGTTGTATTAGCAATCGCACCATTTAACTACCCAGTAAACTTATCTGCTGCAAAACTTGCACCAGCATTAATTATGGGTAACGCTGTTATTTTCAAACCAGCAACCCAAGGTGCAATTAGTGGTATTAAAATGGTTGAAGCACTTCATAAAGCTGGCCTTCCAAAAGGTCTTGTAAACGTAGCTACAGGACGCGGTTCTGTAATTGGTGACTACTTAGTAGAACACGAAGGCATCAATATGGTATCGTTCACAGGTGGTACAAACACAGGTAAACATTTAGCGAAAAAAGCTGCAATGATTCCACTTGTATTAGAACTTGGTGGTAAAGACCCTGGTATCGTTCGTGAAGATGCTGACTTACAAGATGCTGCAAACCATATCGTAAGCGGTGCATTCTCTTACTCTGGTCAACGTTGTACAGCTATTAAACGTGTACTTGTACACGAAAACGTAGCAGATGAGCTTGTTAGCTTATTAAAAGCGCAAGTAGCTGAACTATCAGTTGGATCTCCAGAACAAGATAGCACAATCGTTCCATTAATCGACGACAAGTCTGCTGACTTCGTTCAAGGTTTAGTTGACGACGCTGTAGAAAAAGGTGCAACAATTGTTATCGGTAACAAACGTGAGCGTAACTTAATTTACCCAACATTAATCGACCACGTAACAGAAGAAATGAAAGTTGCTTGGGAAGAGCCATTCGGCCCAATCCTTCCAATCATCCGTGTTTCTTCAGATGAGCAAGCAATTGAAATTGCTAACAAATCAGAGTTCGGCTTACAAGCAAGTGTCTTCACAAAAGACATTAACAAAGCATTTGCAATTGCTAACAAAATCGAAACTGGTTCTGTTCAAATTAACGGACGCACAGAGCGCGGCCCTGACCACTTCCCATTCATCGGTGTAAAAGGTTCAGGTATGGGCGCACAAGGTATTCGTAAGAGCCTTGAGTCTATGACACGTGAAAAAGTAACTGTATTAAACTTAGTTTAATCCTATATGTAGAAGCTGATCTAGTTTTAGATCAGCTTCTTTTTATATCAAATAATTATTCATTCCTAATAACAAACTCTTCTCTATAATCTGATTATTACTATATCCATTGACGTATAAAAATTCATTTGTTACTCTTAAAGACGTTAATTTAATATTTAAATCCTCATTCGTATCTCGGTGAGGTAGAGGTTGCAGTCATTAAGAGTATCATTTCAGGAGATGTAGTGGCATTGATGAAGGAATGAGAAAGGAATGATTGCCGAAGTAAGCCCGTGTCCACCATGCACGCTTGCTGGGTCTGCATTTAATAAGTGCAGAACTGTCACAAACGAAACGTTTCGTTTGTGGAGAGCTATCGAGAGGTATGTCGTGGGTTTCTTATAAGATAGAAAGCATGTAGCGGCAAATTACGTGCTTTTTTTGTTTTGTTTGGGACTTCTCTTCTCTACTAAGAAGACATACATATCTCCTCGCTTGACTTGGTTATACTAACTTTGGAGGTATTTTCTATGCAACAAAAAAAATGGGGCTTTTGGGTATTAACAGCTTTCGTTGTCGGTAACATGGTTGGCGCTGGTATTTTCATGGTGCCAAGTACGTTGGCACAAACAGCAAGCCCTCTCGGTGTCACTTTAGCTTGGTTAACAACAGGGTTTGGTGTTTTAATGCTAGCTCTTGTTTTCGGTAATTTAGCAATTCGTCGTCCTGATTTAACGACAGGACCACAAAGTCATGCATATGCTTTATTCTCAACACCAAAAAAGAAAAAAATGGCTGGTTTCAGTATGGTATGGGGATATTGGGTAGCAAACTGGGCAAGTAACGTTGCCATCATTACATCATTTGCGGGATATTTATCACTCTTCTTCCCAATTATGAAAGATACACGGCTACTATTTTCAATCGGTTCTTTTAACATAGAAGTCGGAAAACTAATTACATTTACGATTTGTTCCATCTTACTTTGGGGAACTCATATTATATTAACAAACGGTGTAAGCGGAGCTGGAAAGCTAAACTTCTTAGCAACAACAACGAAAGTAACTGGATTCCTTTTATTCATCGTCGTTACTTTATTTGCATTCGAGGCTTCTAAGTTTGGACAATGGTACACACCGATGATCGATAAATCAGGTGTATCACACGGCCTTCTTTCACAAGTAAATTTAGCCGCTCTTACAACGCTTTGGGCATTTATCGGAATTGAATCAGCAGTACTTTTATCAAACCGTGCTACCTCTCCTAAAACAGTAAAACGCGCAACGGTTGCGGGATTACTTATTACAGTTGCGATTTACTTAGGAATTACAATTTTAACAATGGGTGTCCTTCACGTTGATAAATTACAAGCTTCTGAACGTCCATTAGCAGACGCATTAAACGCTGCAATGGGGCATGGCGGCGGGAAACTGATGGCATTACTTGCTCTTACTTCCCTATTCGGTTCTATCTTGGGCTGGATTTTATTAAGCTCAGAAGTACCCTATCAAGCTGCAAAAGAAGGTTTCTTCCCTTCCTTCTTTACGAAAACAAATAAAAAAGGAAGTCCAATTTACTCATTACGATTAACAAACATTATGTCGCAAGTGTTCTTATTCTCAACACTATCCGGAACAATTGCGGAAGCTTATACATTCGTTATTACCGTATCAACACTGGCCTACCTCATTCCATATCTCGTTTCACCAATCTTCCAGTTAAAACTAGTCGCAACTGGTGAAACATATAAAAATGAAATGCGGGCAAGAATTACAGATGGCATAGTAGCAGTAATCGCACTTTGCTACGCACTATGGGTTATTAAAACCGGCGCATCCGATATAAAAACGTTCCTTCTCGGAATTGGTTTATTCGTAATCGGATTTGCTTTCTATCCATTAATGAATCGTGATGAGAAAAAAAATAACGAAAAGAAAAACGGGCAAGTTGCATAACGCAATTTGCTCGTTTTTTCTTTTGTAAAACATATATAATAGAACAAAGAGGTGAAAAACATGTCAATCGAATCACTATGGAGCAGCCGCTTCCAACAACATATTCAAAATATCATTACATACTTTGCACGTATGATTAACGGTTTACTATATAGCTTTATCTTTATTTCATGCGTTGGCGCATATTACTATGCTCAGTTTCTAAAAGCATCTCCTTCTAAAGGAATATCTTTACTACTTATCACGATTGTACTTACATTCATTATAACGAGATGCCCGATCCGTACATTTATTCAAAAACCTGATGCTGTCTATTTGCTTGCATTAGAAGAGAAACTAACGTCTTATTTTAAAAAATCTCTTCTATATAATTACATCATTCAGCTTTTCCCATTATTATTTACGTTCCTTATTCTCGTTCCACTTGCCCTGCAATCATTACAATTAACTGTACCTTTCTTATGTACAATCTTTATCGTTTTAATGATTACGAAAGCTTGGAACATGTACATACATTGGATGTGGCGTGATAGCCATGAAAAAAACATATGGTTCATTATTCGTATTGCTTGTAACGCCCTAATCATTTACATGCTATTTTACTCGGCACATGTTCTCATATTAGGCGGATTGCTCTTACTACTTGCTTTCCTACTTCTATACACGAAAAAACAGCCTACAAAACGAATACCGTGGGATTACATAATCGAGCAAGAAGAAAAAATGAACGTTCGTTTTTATCAATTTGCTAGCATTTTCACCGATGTTCCACAACTAAATAAGCAAGTAAATAAAAGGAAATGGCTTACAAATTGGATTGAACCTTTATTACATAAAAAACAAGCAACTTTCTTCTATTTACATACACTGGCATTTTTACGTGGGAATGATTATTTCGGTATATATATTCGCTTAGGGTTGATCGGTGCCTTCGCCTTATATTTTATACCAAACATATACGTAAAAGGCGCTATTGCTTACATCGTCCTATATATGATTTCTATGCAGCTCCGTTCCCTGTGGAAATATTTTTCGGGAAATATTATCGTAGCATTATATCCAATTGATACTGAAAAACGAATGAATCAATTTCTTCACTTAATCTTTATATTGCTAAGCATTCAACTCATTGTATTTTCAATTGTTATACTCATTGCTACAAGTCAATTTTTACATAGCCTTATCATTATGATTGTCGGGTTACTCTGGATCAAATGTATTATTGTACCAAAAACGAAGCAACGAATTTCTGCGTTTTAACGAAAGGAATTATCTTAAAAGCCAAGGAGAAAATAAATTATCTCCTTGGCTTTTTTATTTTTCTTCCCCAAACAAGAATTACTGAAACAACCGATATTTTATGATTTTTACATACAAAAACGATAATACATGTTTACGCCCTAACAAAAAGGGTATGTATTAAATTAACAGGGCAAAGGAGGTGCCTATATTGTGAATAAGAAAATGGAGCAATTGGAACATCACATTACAGATAATCAATGCAAACACGCTTTAACAACAAACCAAGGAGTAAAAATAGCCGAGGATGAATTTTCTTTAAAGATGGGCTTAAGAGGCCCAACCTTAATGGAGGATTTCCACTTTCGCGAGAAAATGACCCACTTTGATCATGAACGAATTCCTGAAAGGATTGTTCATGCGCGCGGAGTTGGCGCACATGGTTATTTTCAGCTTTATGAATCTTTAGAGGCATATACAAAAGCACATTTTCTTACTAACCCTTCAAAAAAAACACCTGTATTTGTACGGTTCTCGACCGTTCAAGGCTCTAAAGGATCCAATGACACAGTAAGAGATGTGCGCGGATTTGCCACAAAATTTTATACAGATGAAGGTAACTATGATTTAGTAGGTAATAATATGCCAGTATTCTTTATCCAAGATGCTATTAAATTTCCTGATTTTGTACATGCAGTTAAACCAGAGCCACATAATGATATTCCTCAGGGAGCTAGTGCTCATGATACATTTTGGGATTTTGTTGCGCATAATCCCGAGTCTACTCATATGGTTATGTGGCAGATGAGTGATCGCGCAATTCCGCGTAGTTTACGAATGATGGAAGGTTTTGGAGTTCATACATTTCGACTTATTAATAAAGAAGGAAAAGCCCACTTCGTAAAGTTTCACTGGAAACCTACCCTAGGGGTTCATTCATTAGTATGGGATGAGGCTCAAAGGATTGCTGGGAAAAATCCTGATTTCCATCGTCAAGATTTATACGAAGCAATTGAAAAAGGCGATTATCCGGAATGGGAGCTTGGATTACAGTTAATTCCGGAAGAAGATGAGCATGCATTTGATTTTGATATTTTAGATCCAACGAAACTATGGCCTGAAGAAGAAGTTCCTGTAAAACTAGTTGGTAAAATGACACTGAACAAAAATGTTGATAACTTCTTTGCCGAAACGGAACAGGTAGCTTTTCACCCTGGCCATGTCGTACCAGGTATTGATTTTTCAAATGATCCTCTTCTGCAAGGAAGATTGTTCTCCTATACAGATACACAATTATCTCGTTTAGGAGGTCCTAATTTCCACCAAATTCCTATTAACCAGCCTGTATGTCCTTTTCATAATAATCAACGTGATGGTATGCATCAAATGCAGATTCATCGCGGTCAAACAAGCTATCATCCTAATGGCTTAAATAACAATCAACCAGCAACCGTCCAAGCCGAACAGGGCGGATATGAACATTATCAAGAAAAGGTTGATGGACATAAAATTAGGGGGCGCAGTAAAAGCTTCCTTAACTTTTATTCTCAGGCTAAACTTTTCTACAATAGTATGAATGCTATTGAAAAGCAGCACATAAAAGACGCATTTTGCTTTGAAGTTGGGAAGTGCAAATCAGACATGGTGAAGGCAAATGTAATTGCTCTTTTAAACCACGTCGATCGTCAATTAGCAAAGGAAGTCGCTAACATGATTGGAGCTCCCTTGCCTAAGGAAAATCAAGAAATAAATTCGGATGCAAAATCACCTGCACTCAGCATGTCCAATACTATTTTTAAAGCTGATTCCAAAAATGTGGCAATTCTATTAAATGGCGATCCAAGCATTTCCCTTCTGTTCGAATGGATTCAAGCTTTTGCACAGCACCGAATTAACTATGGCATCATAGATAATAAAATTCATCATTTCAATGATTCTATTAAAGTAACGGATACTTATACAACAGCAGACTCCTCACTTTTTGATGCAGTCTTAGTGTTTAGTAGTGAATCTGTCATTAAACCCCCTGTTTTAGAATTTGCAGAAACTACTTTTAAACACTTTAAACCGATAGCCTATGTCCTTAGCGACCCTCATGCTTTAGACCATAGTAAGGTTAAACTGGATGGAGGAGGAGTTTACAACTTAACAGATACTTCAATTGAATCATTTATAGAAGGCATTGCCCAAGGACGATTCTGGAACCGATAATATAATGTAAGGAGCGGATTAGAATGAGTAAAAAAATTGCTACTTTAATAACAGATTATTTCGAGGACACAGAATACACAGAGCCAGCAGAAGCTTTTAAACAAAAGGGATATGAATTAACAACTATTGAAGCAGAAAAAGGTAAAACGGTACACGGTAAACAAGGAAAAAGTGAAGTTGTAATTGATAAAGGTATCGATGATGTTTCTCCAGAGAACTTTGATGCCCTCTTCATACCAGGCGGATTTTCCCCAGATATACTTCGTGCAGATGAACGTTTCGTTCGCTTTAGCAAAGCATTTATGGATGCGAAAAAACCTGTTTTTGCTATTTGTCACGGCCCCCAATTACTCATCACTGCCCAAACGCTTGAAGGACGTGATGTGACTGGATATAAATCCATTTCGGTCGATTTGAAAAATGCCGGCGGAAATTTTCATGACAAAGAGGTTGTCGTATGCCAAAATCAGCTAGTAACAAGTAGACAACCGGAGGATATCCCAGCGTTTATTGAAGAATCATTGCGTATATTAGGATAGTTATTAGAGGTTAACCAAAATAGCTGTTTAGCTACTTTGGTTAACCTTTTTATTTGTATGAAAATTAAAAAGGAATATCATTTTTAATGACCTGTGGATTCCTCCCTTCTTCGTCCCCAAATTTCTAATCACTTTTCATAGGCATTTCTCATATAGTGAAAATGACTATACGATTCCTATCCATAAGTTAAATAATAATTTTACACATATATAAATAAAAAAAGATGGGAGCCTAGCTATGAACAATAATCCACCTTCAACGCCCCCAAATCCAACGGAAACGAATAATAATGAAGTAAGCTTACAAACGTTACGCGTCATTGGGCTTATTGTACTGATTAGTGGCTACATATTAGTAGCTCTTTCTGAAGTAGGAACGTTAAAAAATCTTTTGCTACAGCCTAGTACTACTCCAAATTTAGCTGAAGTTGATCCGTTTTAAAAAGAAAAAACATACCCTTCTTCTTTAAAAAATGTAACAATTGATTCATTCGGCTGGGCAAATTTTGCGAAATTATGGATACAGCCATCCCCGCATTAAATATGGGGATGGCTGTAATTATTAAATGATTTCTTCTAAATGATTCTTCAAGTTCTCTAAATACTTATCAATTGTAGGATTCTTCACCACATCATAACAAGCAAAGCTCTTTAACGGACTCATGCCAAGAAACTTTTGCACGCGGTGTAAATGGCTAAGCGTTGACTCTAAACTTTCCCCTTCAAAGAACTTCGTCTTATCTCCAAATGCCTTTTCAGGTGCATTCCAAGTTGTAGAAAACATATACTGCTTCTCTTTTAATAAACCACCTGTTCCATATTCATCAGCACCTTTAAAGAACAAACCATATTCATATACTTCATCCATATACGTTTTAAATAAGCCCGGTACACTAAACCAGTAAATCGGTGTTTGATAAATCACAACATCCGCCCATAAAAACTTCTCTTGTTCTTCTTTAATACTATAGCCATCTTGAATCGTTGTTGTTTTCACATGATGCTTCTCACTTAATACAGTTATCATATAATCAACTAACGTTTTATTTAATCTGCCTTCCTTTGTACCGTATTTTTCATGTCCATTTATAATGAATATATTTTTCATCGCTTTTCTCTCCCTTATTTTACTCCTCGGCTATTAACCCCAGTTGCTGTTTCAGCGTAAGATTATCTTCTAAATGCCAGTCTTCCGTTATCTTTCCGTCTTTCACATGTAAAATATCAATTGCAAAAAAATTGATTTTCTTATCCTTATGCGTTCCTGTAAAAGAAAGACGAGCTGTTACTTTATCACCGACGACTAATAAATCTTCAATCTCGCAATGTATATTAGGAACGACTTTACGAAAATTTTGTGCCGCAAACTTTAATCCTTCAGTGCCTTGTGGTCGCCCTTTCGGCAATGTATTATCGGAAAAATTTTCAGAAACAGTTTGCAGAATAAGTTCCTCCTTACCTGTATCCCAAAATGCATAAAAACGCTGCGCTGCATGAACCATTTCGGTCGCTTCCTTTTTACTTAGTGAGGGATCAATTGTCATTGCTTTTGGCTTCGGCATTTCTTTTAATAACTGGATTTCCGTTTTTTGTTCCCCGCTACATGCTACAAGTACAATACAAACAACAAACAAACTAAGGAATCCAAACAACTTTTTTATCCCCATGAAAATCACCTCCTCCTTCATATAAACCCTTTGTATTTCATATTGCTATTGTATATGCACTAACTTCCTTTATGGAAGTAGTGATATTTTTTTCATATAGTTACCAAAAGTATAGTTTTGTGATACTATAAAGCAAATTCATCCAAAAAAATTTTATGGAGGCTAGTTCCATGAACAATATAGATCCAGTTGAATTAACGAAAGGTTTACCTGGCATACCTTGTCCTATCGCTAAAACACTTGACGTAATTCGTACAAAATGGACGTTTTTAATCATTCGCGACCTTCTTATCGAAGGAACATTACGCTTTAGTGATTTACAAAAATCAATGAATGGGATTAGCCCGAAAACATTATCGCTTCGACTAAAAGAACTAGAATCTCAAGGCATTATAACGAGAAAAGTATATCCAGAAGTTCCGCCTCGTGTAGAGTACACATTAACGGATAAAGGAAAGCAATTAGAGGGGATTTTCATTGAATTAAAACGGTTTGGATTAAGCTTATAAAGTGAAACTTTTATGGGCAGTTGATCCCCCACCTAAATTCTTTGCTTTCAGTGAATTTTGAGGCGGGGGTCTTACTGCCCATTAAAGCGGGATAAAATAAAAACCCCTTACCGTCGTAAGGGGTTTTATTACTTCGCAAAACTTTCAGCTAGCTGTTTCTCTCTCCACATAAATGTAATGCCAAGACCAACTATTAAAACAACTCCTGAAAATGCATATGGATAATGAATATTCATATCAAATAATATTCCGCCCATCGCTGGTCCTGCAATATTTCCTAAACTCGTATAAGTCGAGTTCATACCAGCAACAAATCCTTGCTCTTTTCCAGCTGCTTTTGATAAAAATGTCGTTAAAGCTGGACGAAGCAAATCAAATGCAAGGAAAATAAAGCAAGTAACGAGAAGTACAATCCAATAATTAAAGACTACAGTTGAAACAAACGCTAATACTGCACCTACAATTAAACATATTTGAATCAACACTTTTTCACCGAACATATCAACCAATTTACCAAACATAAATACTTGCACAACTACCCCAAAGATGGAGCTAATCGTAATAATTGCCGCAATATCTTTGGGTGTGAATCCAAACTTATGATCAGAAAATAGACTAAACACAGTTTCATACGCTGATAATCCGAATGCGAGTACAAATACGATAATAAATGCAATTGCATACATTGGATGTAATGATTTCTTTAAATCACCAATAAAACTTGATTCTTTCGTGTTAGCAGAAATCTCTGCAAGTTCTTCTTTCGTTAACGGTTCTTTTAAAATAAAGATCGAAATTACACATGCTATAAAGGCAATTGCTGCTGCAACGAAAAACGGCACACGTATACCGTATTCTGCAATAAATCCGCCAATTCCAGGTCCTATAATAAAACCCGTACTAATCGCTGCTGATAAATACCCCATCGCTTTTGGACGTTCCTGCATAGATGTAATATCCGCAACATATGCCGTAACACCAGGCATAATAAACGCCGCACTAATTCCGCCTAACACCCGTGCTGCATAAAGCATCCAGACATCTTTTCCTAATCCAAAAAGAAGTTCTGAAACACCAAAAATAAATAATCCAATGATGATCATTTTCTTCCTACCGTAAAGATCGACCCACCGGCCTGTAATAGGTGACGTAATGAGCTGAGCCATTGCGAATACTGCAACGAGATATCCCATCGTCTTCCCTGTTAAACTCATGTCATTCATAAAGGACGGCATAACCGGAATGATTAATCCAATCCCTAAAAAAGCGATAAATATATTACTCAAAAGAATGACCAATACCATCTTTTGTTCTTTTATCGGTTTCTTCACTTTTTAACACCTCTTCCCGTAAGTTCCTCAAAAAAATAATGCCCAAGAAGTTTTTTCTTTATCCTGCTATTTGTGGGCTAGTCATGAGTAGAGATGCCCCCACTCATTAGAATTTCACTCTATCCTTCCACACATACATACGCATTAGGTGAATGACTATCATTCAGTTTTCCTCAAAAATGAACCTACCTTTTCAGACAGGTTCATCTTACTACTTCTTTATATGTAGTGCATGCGTTAAAAAATCTAGTACTTCTGCCTTTTGTAGCTCGACTTGCTCATCATCTTTATGGTCATATAAATAAACTTGTTCCGCTGCAGATTCAACAAGAGCGATAAATAACTTAGCCGTTCTTTCCGCGTGAACCGAATCACGAATTTCACCAGCTTCTTTCGCCGCACTTAAAAACTCGCTTAGCCACATATAAAGAGGCTCATACACAGCTTCCCATTCTTTTATATGCTCTGTAGATGCAAGACCCGCATACATTAAAGCTTGTATTTCACGATATTCCGCTATAAAGTGAAACACCGCATCTATTACTTGCGTCACTTTACTTGAGAAAGGCGCATCATTTTGCACTTTTTCTTTCACTGCAAGTATCATCTTTTCAACCATTACTTCTGCTATTGCAGGCATAACAGATAACTTAGAAGGAAAATATAAATAGAAAGTTCCTTGTGCAATGCCAGCCAATTTCACGATATCAGAAATCTTCGTTTTTTCAACGCCCTTTTCCTGAAACACTTCAATAGCTGCATAGACAATTTTTTCTTTTTTATTCATCATCTAAACCCTTTCACACACATATTGAATGACTGTCACTCATTTTATAAGATAATCGATTGTACTGTCAATGATAGTGAACTCTAAGAGGAAATCATTTTTTAATAATAAAAATCTCCTAATAAACCATTAGGAGATAAATACAATATATCTTTAAGAAAGAGCCTTCAATCCTGTCACTCCGCATACAATAAGAGCCACACTAATGATACGTGCTTTACTTTTCGACTCACCAAACAGGAACATGTTTAATAAAACGGCACCTGCTGTTCCAATACCAATCCAAACCGCATAAGCGACACTTACTTGTAAAAATAAGAAAGATGTATACAAGAATGCGAAGGATGTAGCAAATCCACCTATATAAATTGCACCATTTGCTAACGTTTTATCTTTACTATACATTTTAAGACCAATCACACCGACTATTTCACTAATTGCAGCACAAAATACGAAAAACCAACCCATCTTTAAGCAGCTCCTTCCACAGTTTCTTCTTTATTATCAGCCAGCTTTAAACCGATAACACCGGCTACAACCATCATGATAAAGAATAGTTTCCCTACGCTAAAACTCCCGCCGAAAAGGAATACATCCATTAAGAAAGTACCTACCGTACCAGCTCCGGCAAAAATGGCATATACAGTCCCTGTCGCAAGATGTTCACACGCTTTAGAAAGGAAGTGAAAATCAACAGCGATAACTCCTAAAATAATAATCCAATGCCACCAAGTATCCGCGGTATTAAAACCAAACACCCAAAAAATTTCAAAGATACATGTTAATATGACATATAACCAAGCTCTATTTTTCATACCTCTCACCTCTTATGACTGACTATCAGTCATTTTTGTTTTAAAAAAATATACTCCTTCATCACTAATATATAAACAACTATCATCCTCATTTACCATTTATATTTGTTCCATTGCCAAACTAACTAAATCCTGCCACACGAAAATGACTGAATGTCATTCATATGTATTGTACATGAATATTTTAAAAACTGTCAATACCGAAAGATTATTTGAAATTTCTTTCATCCGATTTGTATATTTCCTAATAACCTGTCAATACTGCTAGTAACATAATATTTTCTCCACTCCCCCTTGGAGAGATCCCTTGAATAGAGCAGTTAGCTTTTGCTAGCTGCTCTTTTTTATTTGCCGGCACACTATGAGATCAAATCCATTTTTATCATAAAGAATTAAGGGTCGGATTATGTTTTCTATTTACTTTCCAAAGAGGCCTTATATGCAATAATTTTATTCTCCAGCATCTTTTCTGTAATTACTAAGTTTTCTCTTTGAATCTGAATAGATTTCCTATGATCTTCTAGGAGCTGTAAACGAGCTTCGGTTGTATGCTCCCCTTCTAAATATAACCTAGCATATTCTCTTATTTTCGCTATTGGCATTTGCGTTTGTTTTAATTTCATGACAAAATGCAACCACTTTATATGTGACTCTTCATACATTCGATTCCCATTTGTATCGCGATTTGCAATTAATATATTTTCCTTTTCATAATAACGTAGTGTATGTGTACTCACTCCTATTAATTTAGCCACCTCGCTAATTGTGTACATACTCTAACTCCCTCCACGTGCTTATCCTCATATATTTTATAGCCTTATCAAATTCATAAAAAACATTTGACTTAGAGTATACTCTAACAAATAAAATCTAACCATAATATATTTATTTGAACTTAGGGGGATTTTATATGAAATACACTGTTATTACTGGTGCGAGTTCTGGAATTGGCTATGAATCGGCTTTAGCCTTTGCAGCTCGCGGAAAGAACTTAATACTTGTAGCTCGAAGACAAGAAGAATTAGACGGATTAAAATTAAAAATTAACGAAATGAATCCAGAATTGGATGTTGTTATTCGAAGAACGGATTTATCTATCACGGAAAATGTTTATAAGCTGTATGAAAGCCTACAAGCCTTTCAAATTGAAACGTGGATTAACAACGCCGGTTTTGGTAATTTCGCCTCCATTGCTGAACAAAATTTAAATAAAATAGAAACGATGTTACATGTAAATATAGAAGCACTAACAATACTCTCCTCTCTTTTCGTTCGAGATTATTCAATGGTTGATGGCACACAACTTATTAACGTTTCATCAGGCGGTGGATACACAATCGTTGCTGATGCTGTTACGTATTGCGCTACGAAATTCTATGTAAGTGCATTTACAGAAGGTTTATCTCACGAATTGAAACAACAAGGTGCAAAACTGCAAGCAAAGGTTTTAGCACCTGGTGCAACTGAAACAGAATTTGCAAAACGTTCATTTGATATTGATGAATTCCAATACGATAATGTTGTACCGAAATTCCACACCGCAAAACAAATGGCACAATTTATGCTTGATCTTTACGAAAGCGATAAAGTTGTAGGGCTTGTCGATGGTTCTACTTATAACTATGAGCTTAAAAATCCCATTTTTAATTTTGCGGTAAGAAAAACGAATTCAAGTTCTTAAATTCCCCTAAAATATAGATGCCCACTATTACGTACATAATAGTGGGCCTTTTTTCTCTGAAAATTTCACCCAACATATCGAATCATCGCCACCTCATCACAATAATCCACCTTTGGACAATGTCTACAATCGATCCATACTTTCTCTGGTAACGCATCTCTATTCACAAAATCAAACCCGCACTTTTGAAAAAATTCCGTTTCATATGTTAAAGAAATGACTCTATTCACTTTTATTTTCGCTGCCTCATTTATTACATGGTTCACTAACATACGCCCGATTCCTTTCCCTGCATATGTATGCGAGACGACTAACGACCGGACTTCTGCAAGGTCCTCCCCTAACACATGTAAACCAGCAACCCCAACAATCTCATCGCTTTCTTTCACAACATATAAACATTGTAAATATTGATAGAGAGATAAAAGAGAACGTGGTAAAACTACTCCTTCTTTTGCATAAGCTTCAATAAGACTATAAATTTCTTTCACATCACTCGTAACCGCATTAAAGATTTTCATATTATATCCCCTTGTCCCCGATATTAATATTTATAACCTAAATTGAATTTTAATACATAATTTTATATAATAATACATCTCTCTTTTCTCCCCGTCAATCACTTTATACAAACAAAAAACCAAGCAATCTAATCGATGCTCGGTTCCTCATTTCGGATCGGTAATACTGTCGAATATTTAATTTCACGAAGTGCTAAACTCGTCTGTATCCTTGTAATACCCAGCTTATTCAACTTTCTAATAAACTGCTCCAGCTCTTTACGATCACGATTTGCAACCTTTAATAAATAATCATATTCTCCTGTTAAACAGTGACATTCTAACACTTCAGGCATCGCTTCTAATTCTTTCTCCAACACCTCAAGTTTATCCGATTGATGAATATTCGTACTCATAAAAATGAAACATAACAAATCAAAACCAAGCTTTTCTTGATTTAAAATGGCTACTTGCTTATCAATGAACCCTTCTCCATCTAATCTTTTTATTCTCGCATGCATCGCAGCTGGTGATAAATTAACGCGTCGCGCAAGCTCAGCATTACTTACTTGAGACTCCTTCTGCAATATATCTAAAATTTGTACGTCCAAATCATCTAACACTTTAATAACAGACGACTCCATTACAATTCCCCCTTTTTCTTACCGATGATTATTCGAAAAAACACCTTACAACATATACAAAACTGAATATCATTCTACAAACACTATTTACAACAAAATATTTTATCGACTTTTAACCATTATACAAAAGAATATATTACACAACGAAGAAAAATGCTAAAATTATTTACAATTCACATTGATTATAACAAAGGGGATTTTAATATGCCTTATTTTTATGTCTTTTTACTATTACTAACGAGCTTATTATGGGGAGGAAATTTCGTCGTTGGAAAATCGCTCGTTGATCATGCATCACCGATGACACTAACAAGTTTAAGATGGATGATTGCGATCGTTTGTTTATTACCGATCGTATGGTTTAAAGAAAAGAAAATCATTCCACCTCGTGCCGCAATACTTCCGTTAATACTAATGGGAATCTCAGGGGTCGCTCTTTTTAACATCTTTCAATTTCTAGCACTAGAAAAAACATCCGCAACGAATGTAGGGCTTATTTCTACATTAAATGCGATTTCAATTGCACTATTTTCAGTATTATTTCTAAAAGAAAAAGTAAATACACTTCAAATTCTATCCATGATTCTTTCATTCTTTGGGGTTATTCTTGTCCTATTAAAAGGTAACTTTGCACTTTTATTTTCACTACATTTTAATAGCGGCGATTTATGGATGATTGCGGCTGTTTGTATTTGGGGAATCTATTCTGTTTGTAGTAAATGGGCAACAAAAACAACGACACCACTCATGGCAACATTATACTCTGGTATTTTCGGCGTTATTCTATTACTGCCATTTAACATAGGGAGCTTCACCGTTTCCAATATTAATACTTCTTTCATAACATCACTTTTATATACTGGGCTTATTTCCACAGTTCTTTGTATGGTGTTTTGGAATATTGGCGTGCAAAAATTAGGAGCGACTACATCCGGTATTTTTCTAAACTTCAATCCGATTTTCACAGCTATTTTAGCATTCCTTTTCCTCGGTGAAGATCTAACGTGGATACAAATTTTAGGGACAATGATCGTTGTGACAGGATGTTATTTATTTTCTCATTTCAAAACGGTTACTGTTCAACCAACTAGAGCTTTAATGCGAAAACATTCTTAATGAAAAAAACATCGTCATCCGGGTGGCGATGTTTTTATTTACTCTTCATTTCTTTTATATACCGCTTTTCCTCTTCTGGCGATAAACGTTCCGTCGCTTTGCCGGTATCTCCACCTTGAAGGCCCCATAAAAAGTTATGCTCCTCAACTGTTTGTGAAAAATCTCCTTTTTCCCATCTATTTATAATAGAAAGTAACCTCGTTTTATATTGAAAACCTATACTATTTTCAATATCTTTCTTTACGCTATAAATTTCTTTTGTTGTCATTTCTACAAATCCCCATTTCTCAGAGGATTTTACCTTTTGGTGTACCATTTTGTGCATAGTAGAAATAATTTCACCTTCGCTAACTCGTGGGGCTTCTTCTGCAACTTTCTTCTCCTTTTCGTTTGCCACTCGCTCAATTTGAATATTTTTATTCTCTTTTTCCACATATGCAAGCAATTTCTTTCCGCCAACTATAGACGTGATAATTACTATAATTGTAATACATATGCCTACAATCCATTTAAAAAGCATTAGCTCTTCATCGCTTCCTTAACAATATGACTATCTACATACTGCTTAAACTTCACGATTTTTCCGTTCTCCAGTTGCCATACATGAACAAACTCTGCTTCAAATGATTTTCCCGTTTCTTTATAAACTCCTGAATAAACACCTTCAGCAATAATTACATCTTTTCCGTTTACTTCATGGTACATATTTACACTCGCCTTAAAATCATCCCATTCTGATCCTAATCGGCTAAATACATTTTCCATTATTGCTTCTACACCTATATAAGTTCCCCCGTATGGGAATCCTTCTGCCTCTGTCCATTCTACTTTTTCAGAGAGGGCTTCTGCTAAATGTTTTGCATTCGAAGAAGCTGATCCTTCATACGTGCTTCGAATAATTTCTAAATTTGATTTAGGCATGTTACTTCCTCCCGTTTTATTTATTTTTTACACAAGTCGTAACCACCTCAGTTACAGCTTTTGTAAAAAAATATTTATATTGTTTTATTCTTAATCAACTAGTTGTAATCATTATAGTTACAATTATGATTCAAGTCAACAATTTATAAATAAGTTTACTTCGCTTTCATTACTTTCTCTTTTACGAAACGATCTACATATCCTTCTGCTTTTACAACGAATAAATACGCACCCATTGCTAATAATGCAAGATCTAATTCATACCCTGGATTCTTTCCATCTCCTAATAAACCTGCTGCTCCATTTACCTTTACGATAGCTCCAGCTAAAATAAGAGCGAATAACAATCCTACATATTTTACGCCTAAACCGATAATTAATAATATACCACCAACTAATTCAACTGTTGCTACGCCGTATGCAAGACCACCTGGTAAGCCGATGCTTGTAAACCATCCTGCTACGTTATCGATACCTGATTGAAACTTCGCTAAACCGTGCGCAAAGAATGTCACTCCTAACACGATACGAATAATTAAATTCCCAATATATTGGTTCATTTTGAACTCTCCTTTTTGTTTTGTTATGGTGAACTTTTATTTACAAGTCAAAACAATACGGTATTTCATTTCATTCGTCAAATACTTTTTTTAAGAAAACAAAAAACATTATCCCTTTTACGGATAATGTTTTCCTACAAAATAGTGCTAATTCAAGCTTTTACTCTATTGCACAAAAAAGTTGAAACATTTTTCCAGCGCCAACATACGGCAATAAAGACAAGTCCTCTTCTACAACCATGCCAACAACATTCACTTTCTCATCTTTAGGCAAATCATGTGTGGCAACTTGCATCTCTCCTACATATCTACCGTACAATTCATTATCAATTGTAATGCTGCCTTTCTTTCTTGCAATTGTATGCATCGGCTTTAAAATCACTTTATTTCCTTCTCTTGATTCAACTGAACGAATGACATCACGAGCTGGATCTAGTCTATTTGTATGCACTCGCTCCACCACTTTTAACACTTCACTTTTCTCTATCAATGGCTCGTATCGCAGCGGAATAATTCCTCTACTCGCACTCGCTATCTCTTGTACACTTTCTATACTTCCGCTTATATCCCCGATTAACACCTTATCGACACCACAATCTTGTACAAGTTCTAAGTACGCTTCAAGCGGGCGCATATTGCGGTGCTTTTCTAACGTTGGTAAACCTTCACATAGCGGACCGCGTTTTTCACCATCTCCCGGAATAAATGCCATCGTTTTTATTCCGCACTCATGTAAGTATGCGTTTTGTTTTTGTAAGAATGATTTTGCTAGTCCTGTTTCTGGGCGCGGGTAAAAATTATGCCACGCTTCTACATTCTCTACTTTTATATTTTCTATGATTAACTCTTTCCAAAATGAATCTGTAATCGTACTCGCATTTAAAGCTACTTTCATTTTATGAGATACGCGTGCGATTTCTTTCGGCGTGATGCCGTAGTCCATTCGTAAACCAGTAATGCCCCATTCCACTAACTCTTCTACATTTTCGTAAGTTATCCCTAAATGGTGTAACGATTTTGGAGAAACATCGACCATTAATTCCATTTCATATTTGAGCGCTTGTTTCCCAAGTATTTGAATTAGCTCTTTGTACGTACCAGGATCATCTTCAGGAATGTGAAGTGATGTAAAAATAGATGAAAACCCGTTTTCCTTCGCTACTTTTAGCCACTCTTCTTGCTTCTTTACTCGTTCTTTTGAAAGATAAATTGAAACTCCTATCATATGAATCTCCCTTTCTATGAATAGAAAAAGAGAAAGGAATCCCTTTCTCTATATGTTTTCTGCCATTTCTTCTTTAAAGCCAAAGAAGTACGTAAAAATGAATCCGAAAGTATATGCCACTACTAATCCAAGGAAATATAATAAATATTTATTATCAGCAATTAACGGAATTAATGATAACCCTGATACACCGATTCCGAGTGCGGCTGTTTTCATAACTGCTTGGAATGCACCGCCAACTGCTGCACCTAAACAAGCTGTAAGAAACGGTTTCCCAAGTGGTAATGTAACCCCGTATAATAACGGTTCGCCAATTCCTAAAAATCCAACTGGTAATGCACCTTTAATTACGTTACGAAGTCGTTTGTTTTTCGTTTTCACATAGATGGCAATCGCTGCTCCTACTTGCCCAGCGCCAGCCATTGCTAGTACTGGTAATAAAGGCGTTACGTGCGTTTGATTAATAAACTCCATATGAATTGGTGTTAAACCGTGATGCAATCCGACCATAACGAGAGGTAAAAATGTTCCCGCAAGCACTGCTCCAGCAAATGCGCCGCCAATACTTAAAATACCATTAATTCCGCTTGTAATTCCTTCAGATAAGAAACCTGCTACCGGCTGAATGGCTAACATCGTTACAATACTTACGACTAACACAGTAATGAGCGGTGTCACGATAATATCAACTGCATTTGGCACTGCTTTTCGAACTTGTCTTTCTACTACAACCATAAGCCATGCTGCAAAAATAACTGCAAACAATCCGCCCCGTCCGGGTACGAGCGCTTCACCGAATAATTTTACGTTCGCCATCGCCGGGTTAAAAATTAAAATACCCGCAATCGCCCCAAGAACTGGTGTCCCGCCAAATTCTTTCGCTGTATTCCAGCCGACTAAAATTCCTAAGAATGTAAAGATACCGCCACCAATGAGTAGTAGCATTTGTAGCCACGTTGCATTCGGATCAGCACCTGCGTTTTTCGCAAAGTTAGCGACCCCGTTTATAATTCCTGAGGCAACAAGACCTGGAATTAAAGGAATGAAAATACTTCCTATTTTTCTTAAAAAGTTTTTCACTGGTGTATTATTTTTCTTCTTAATCTCTGACTTCATTTCTTGCCCAAGGTCTTCAAGGTGATGATCTGCCACCTCACCGATTCGCAGTCCCGTTAAACCTTCCATTTCAGCTGCTACTTTATTTACTGTCCCTGGGCCAACAACAACTTGAAGCGTCTCATCTTCAATAACGCCCATAACCCCTTCAACCTTTTTCAAAAGGTCCATATTCACTTTACTTTCATCATGAAGCGTTAATCGTAGCCTCGTCATACAATGAGCAATGCCACGAATATTTTTTACTCCCCCAAGTTGCTCTGATATTTCTTTGGCCATTCTCTCTTCTTTCTTCATAATAGAATCCCCCTCCCTATTATTTTATAGTGCCTTCTTCACAAACCCTTTCGCTTCTTTTAATTTCTCCAGTGCTTCCCCATACTCACACTGTAGTAACACCATAACAATCGCGGCTTTCACATTACGTTCTGCTTTTTCATAACACTCTGCTGCTATTTCATAGCTCACACCTGTTGCTTCCACAATAATGCGTTTTGATCGTTCTACTAACTTTTCATTTGTAGATTGAACATCTACCATTAAGTTTTTATATACTTTCCCCACACCAATCATAGAAGCTGTTGAAATCATATTAAGTACTAATTTTTGCGCTGTACCAGCTTTCAAACGCGTTGAGCCTGTTAAAATTTCTGCGCCTGTTTCTACTTCCACATTTAGTTTTGCATATTTACTTATTTCAGCATTTTTATTACAAGAAATACTCGCCGTGCTCGCTCCCACGCTAGCCGCGTACTTCAAACCGCCAATTACATAAGGAGTTCGACCACTTGCCGCAATTCCAATCACTGTATCTTTCTCGTTTAATCCAATACTTTTTAAATCTTCTTCTGCTAACTCTTCGCGGTCTTCTGCACCTTCCACCGCCTTAGTAAACGCTTTCAATCCACCTGCTATAAATCCTTGTACCATTTTATCATCTGTGCCAAATGTCGGCGGACATTCCACCGCATCCAAAATACCTAAACGGCCACTCGTACCAGCCCCAATGTAAATTAATCGTCCCTCATCTTCAAAGGATTTAATGACAATCTGTACAACCTTTTCAATTTCTTCTATTTCATTTTCAACTGCTAACGCAACAGTTCGATCTTCTTCATTCATACTTTGTAACACTTCTTTTATACTCATCTCATCTAAATTCATCGTCTTCTCATTACGATGTTCTGTCGATAAATTTTCTAACATATTATCACCTGCTTTGAAATTTAATTTCATACTTTTATTATAACTTTAAGAAATTTAAAATCAATATCACTTTATTATTTTATGAAATTTTATTTCTTTTCATGACGAATTTATCCCACTTTAACTGGCAGTAAGACCCCCACCTCAAATTCAGCGAAAACAAAGAAGATAGGTGGGGGATCAACTGCCTGTAAAAGTCCGATTGGTTCAACTAATAATAAGTGGGGGATGCCCCCCACTTATTAAAGTTTCACTTTATGTCAGTACGCAAAAAAAAGATGGGTTTCCCCATCTTCTCATTTTAACTTCCGTAACCGTAGAGCTTCTTCCCTTGTCTCCATAAATTGATCCAGCACTTTATTACCAATACGATTAAAAGTAATCACATATAAAGCATCAATCATATTCAGCTGTGTCATTCTCGAAGCAATACTCGCAATACGATGATCTTGCTCTACATCTGGCATACAAAGACGAATATCCGCTTCTTTATATAAAGGTGATGATTGGTCAAGCTTTGTAATCGCAATAACTGTTGCACCTTGTCTCTTCGCATATTGCGCCATTTCAAGTACATCTTTCGTACGACCAGATGTTGAAATGGCAACAAATATATCGCCCTCTTTTAAATTCGTCACAAGCGGCAACATCATATGAAAATCTGATAGCATCATCGCTGTAAATCCGAGCCTTGTAAATTTGTAAGCCCCGTCCATCGCAGGAGTAGCTGATCCGCCTACTCCATAAAATATAATTTTATCTGCATTTACAATACGATCTGCAGCTTTCTCAAGTTCCTTTTTATCTATCGCAGTAACGCTCGCCTCAATTGCAGCTTTATTCACATACGTAACTTTATTAAACAAATCATACGGTCCATCTTCCGTATTCATAACTGAAAAATCATTAATATTATAATCAGCAATCGTCAATTCACGAACGAGCGCGATTTTAAATGCTTTAAAGCTTCCGATTCCAATTGACTTACAAAAGCGAACAACACTTGCTTCACTCGCGCCTGCATTCGTTGACACTTCTTTCGTCGTTAAGTTCGGAACAATCTCTGCATTCTCCATTATGTACATGGCAACCTTCTTTTCAGCTGGTGAAAATTGATCCATATTACTTTCAATTTTAAATAGTAATGTTGAAGCTTTCACTATTTAACCTCCACTTCTTACGGTTGCGTTTATTCTCTAATATCATTTACATCGTATAGATAAAAACCATCATTACCAGGTGGATGGTGAACAATTACAGTTCGATCCCCTTTTTTATACGACGTTATTTCACCTTCAGATCGCTGTTTTTCCCATCCATGTATCCAAATTGCAAAGTCAGGTACAAAAGCAGTATAATTATAGTCTTTCGGGTTTTCGTCTTCTACATAGGAAGAAAAAATAGAAACAGGAAAGTCTTTCGCTTTTGACTCTTTCCATGCAGTAAATGGTATACATAGCGCAATAAGTATGATTATACCGATAACCTTCCCCTTCGTAATCCTCACACATTTTCTCTCCTCGACTTATCATATACGTAGATTTTACCATAATTACAACCTATTCACGCTATATGACTATTGCTTTTTTCCAATAAAAAAGAGCTTACCTACATCAGATAAGCTCTTCCTCTCTATACAAAATACTTCTTCAAAAGCGGCGGCGTAATAATCGTCGTTAATATAACAACAATAACAATCGCTGTGAAATTTTCTTTCGCTAATAAATTCGCCGCAAGTCCATTCGCTGCGATGATAAGCGCCACTTCTCCGCGCGAAACCATCCCCGCACCAATACTAATAGAAGATTGAAGGTTGAACCCTGTCAGTCTTGCTCCTAAACCTGATCCGATTAACTTTGTAAAAATTGCAATAAGCGTCATGATGATAATGAACCAAAGCTGGCTTCCGATACCTTGAAATGTAATTTCCATTCCGATACTTACGAAGAACACCGGTACAAATATTGCATAAGCAATCGGTTCAATTTTATGTTCTACTTCGTGCTTATACTCTGTTTGCGAAATGGCAATTCCGGCTGCAAATGCCCCAATAATACCTGCGATCCCCATCATTTCACTGTAATACGAAAATGAGAAACAAATAATAAGAGCTGCACTAATTAACGCTTCTGTTACGCGAAGTGGTACGAGCATTTTCATAATCCATGGAACAACTTTCCAAGAGATGAAAACGATACTGACAAAAAAGATAATTTTCTTTGCAATGACAAGCGTTACATTTACATCTTGTGTACCTAAAAAACTCATCACAAATGCTAATAAAATAACAACAATTACATCATCAAATACAGCTGCCCCTAAAATCGTCGTACTTTCTCTCGTATTCATTTTCCCTAAATCTCTTAGTGTTTGAACAGAAATACTAACGGAAGTGGCACAAAGTAATAACCCTAAAAAGATCGCATGCGACTGTAACATTCCAAACGCAAGTCCCGCTAAATACCCACCAAGGAATGGGAAAATAATTCCTCCCATCGCTACTGCGAATGCAGATTTCAAATTTCGATTTAGCTCTTCTAAATCTGTTTCAAGCCCTGCCATAAACATAAGTAGTAAAACACCAATTTCACTCAGTTCATCGATCAATTCAGAACTATTAATAATACCAAGCACAGCCGGACCGATAATAATACCAACGATTAATTTACCAAGTACAGAAGGCTGGCCAAGCCTAACGCTAATATCACCAGCTAATTTCGTACAAAGTAAAATGACGACAAGTTCAAAATAAAATAACATAACATCTTCTCCTACTTTAACTTTAATCAGTGGGTTTTCTCCATCCAAAGTAAATTTACAACCCTCGTCCATTCCTGCCAGTAGTTTCCCCTATTCATCCGCATTTTATTTGTCACATTTTTATTTGACAAAATATTCTGAATTATATTAAGATTAATCCAGCAATTTTAAAAACAACCTACCATAACTGTACCTCCATTTACTTACATACTCTTTTCTAGTGGGCTCATACTATATTCGCAGTTATGGAAATGAAAAAACGGGGGGGAGAGTCCAAAGTGAAGTCATTATTACGAAAAAAACCGCTTAGTACTGAATCACCACGGCAGTTAGATAGAACATTAACTGCACTTGATTTAACATTTTTAGGAATTGGCGCCGTAATTGGGACAGGGATCTTTGTATTAACAGGTATTGTCGCAGCGAAACATTCTGGTCCTGGTATTATGTTATCATTCCTTATTGCTGCATTTACTTGTGCTTGTGTAGCCTTTTGTTATGCTGAATTTGCTTCTTCTATTCCTGTCTCAGGAAGTGTGTACACTTACGCATATATGACAGTCGGAGAAGTCGTCGCCTTCATCGTCGGCTGGTGTTTAATGCTCGAATATTTACTTGCAGTCGCGGCAGTAGCTGTCGGTTGGTCTGGTTATTTACAATCTTTACTACAAGGATTTAACATCCATTTGCCCACCATAATAGCCTCGGCCCCTGGCGTAGGAAAAGGCGGCATTATCGATTTACCGGCTGTTTGTATTTTACTACTCATTACGGGACTTTTAAGTTTCGGTATACGCGAAAGCGCACGCATTAATAATATTATGGTTCTTATCAAGTTAGCTGTTATTATCGCCTTTATCGTAGCAGGGGCAAAATATGTAAAACCTGAAAATTGGACTCCGTTCATTCCATTCGGATACGACGGTATCATTACTGGGGCTGCCACTGTATTCTTCGCCTTCTTAGGCTTTGATGCAATCGCAACCGCTGCAGAAGAAACGAAAAAACCACAGCGCGATTTACCAATTGGCATTATCGGTTCCCTTCTTATTTGTACTGTTTTATACATGATTGTATCTTTCGTTTTAACAGGTATGGTTCCGTATACACAATTAGATGTTTCTGATCCGGTTGCGTTTGCCTTACATTTCGTTGGCGAAGATACAATTGCAGGACTACTCGCTGTTGGGGCGATGACTGGAATGACAACCGTTCTCTTAGTCGTTATGTATGGACAAGTTCGCGTTTCGTATGCAATGAGCCGCGACGGTTTACTTCCAAAAGCGTTAGCACGTGTGAATAAAAGAGTAAAAATCCCTTTATTAAACACGTGGATTACTGGCGTTGTGTCAGCTTTATTAGCAGGACTTTTAGACTTACATTTACTAGCGAATTTAGTAAACATCGGTACGTTAACAGCATTCACATTCGTTTGCTGCGCTGTACTTATTTTACGAAAAACACATCCTGATTTAAAACGTGGATTCCGCGCACCTTTCGTACCTGTATTACCAGTTGTTGCAATTCTTTGCTGTTTATATTTAATGATCAATTTGTCTAAAACGACATGGATAAGCTTTGCAGTTTGGCTTCTAGTCGGCTTATGCTTCTATTTCTTCTACTCTAGAAAACATAGTCATTTAGCTACTGAAAAAACAAGTGATGAAAAGAAAAAAGCATAACAAAATAGCTCGCCGATAAAACGGCGAGCTACCTTCATGTCTGATTATTTTTTTTCGTTAACGATTGTAAAATGAAAAACATGCCGATGCAAGCTGTAAACGATGCCCAATTCCCTATCGGTGTGGCGTATTTAAAAACGCCAATACCTACAAGCAATAGGAAAATAATCACCTGATATATAAGCTTCCACTTTTGCATATGTTCCCTCCTTTACTTCGTTCCCTTCTTTTTCTTCTTCCATGCATTTAAACTATCAAAGAAGAAGTTAATAAATAACGTGCCTAAACCCGCTAATAAAAACGTCATTAAAAATAGAACCCATATACTTTTCTCTTTTAAGAAATAATATCCTACAAGGAGCACAACCGCGATCCATACATATTCAAGAATTCTTTTTAGCTTTTTCTCTTCCAAATTATTCGCTCCCTCATACTATGCTATTTTTAGTATAACAAAAAAGAAGCCTATCATGATAAGCTTCTTTTTCTTCTCTCTTATTTGCTTATGCTTTTTTCAACGAGTGAAATCGCATATTCTATCGTACGATTCATCGTTTCTACTTGTGCATCTTTTACTTTCGCATCTTTTAATACAGCTTCTGCCACTGTAATTTTTTGACTCAATGATTTCACTGAACCGTCCGTTACATTTGCAGCTTGCGCTTTTTTCACTACTGCTTTTGCAGTTTCAATATTGATTTGTAATTTTTCTTTCGGTGTTTTCGGTTGTTCTTCTGCTACTTTAGATTGTACAAATGTTACATTAGCTGTTTTTAATTCGTTATACGCTTGAACGATTTGCTCTCCAGTACTTCCTACATTTTCAAATGCTTGCTTTGCAGTGTTATAGCTTTTCTCTAGTGCTTGAAATGCTTCCTTTGAATATTGACCTGGTTTGTCACCAAACTCATACGTTCCAGCTAACACTTCTTTTACTTTTCCAAGCTCTTCATATAAAGCGTTTACTTCTTCTAATTTTGTACGATTAGAAAACTCATTATACGCTGCTAATACTTCTGAAGAACTTAACGCTTTACTATATAATTTCGCAAGCGCAATTTGTCCATTTAGCGGAATACCACCATTCCCATTACTATCAGGGTCTGCCCCAAGCGCAAATGGTACGTTCGGGTGATATACTTTCCCTGTAGCTGGTTGGCTATTTACTTTTTTACCATCTACGTAAATTGCTACTTCACTTCCGTTATACGTTCCTGTTAAATGGTACGTTTTATTAGCCTCTAATTGAACGCCAACACGTTTATAACTTCCACCAATATGAGCCCATAATTCTACATAACCACTTCCTGTAGATTCAAAACCAATTCCGCCGCTCTCTGTATTTTGTAAAATACCTTGTCCGCAAATTTCATTCATTGAAAACACAGTTTCTAATGTAAATGTATTTGCTACTTTCTCTTTTTGTGCTGCTGAAAATGGAAGGTATCCAAATGTATTTGCTTTTCCGTTTAGCTTCATAACATTCTTTTTCAACACTTTATCATATTCAATAGTCACATTACCCTTAACATCACCTTTTGTACCAAATGATGAATTGTCTTTAAATGTACCATCTGCAAAGTTTACATCAAAAACATCCGCCTTTGGTACTTTCACATTCGGGTCAATATTATCTTTTTTCGTAGTAATCTCTGCCGTTAATGGTTGTACACTTTCGTTGCCGAATGAATCAATCGCAACGACTTCCAGTGTATATGTTTTCCCGCCATCTAGTCCTGCAAGCGTAAATGTCAGTTCTTTCGGCACTGGATCACGATAAAACTCTGAGAATGCTAACAATTTATTTTTTATTTCTCCCGTTTGCTTATCTCTCGCTTGTACACGGTAAGAATGAACAAGAAGGTTGTCCAACGCTTGCTGGAATGTTACTGTTGCTGCATTTTCTGTTACATTTGATACCGACAACTTCGCATCTTTTGCAAAGTATGGCTTTTCTTTATCACGATCTTCTACATGTGTAAATGTGTCTTTCTTTGATGGTAATTTAATTTTCCAAGGCTCGCCTGTCCAAGAATTTGTATGGAAATCACGGCGATTAATCGTTACTTCTTTATCATCTACTTCTACTAATAAACCTTGGCTTAATGTACTAGCTCCTGACGGGATATTTCCTTGTACTTTACCACCTTCAACCTCCATATAACTTACTGAAGATGTGCCAACTGATGTAAAGTCTTTTTGATGAATCGATCTTGGATCATCTAACGGATAATGTGAATGACCTGAAAACGTAATAACTTGTGGGTATTGTTTTAATACCTCATTAATTTTCGCACTATCTTTTGTTCCCCATTCTTGACTACCGTATACTGTATCTTTAATATGTTGATGTAAAAATACGAAAATTGGTTTTTCTGGATCATCTTTTTGCGCCTTTGCCATCTCTTCTTTTAACCAATTAATTTGCTTGTCTGAATAATATCCGTGAGTTGTCCCGTCCTCTGGAGACATTACAAGGAAGTGATACCCTTTCACCACTTTATGATAGTAAATCGATTCCATACCTGTTTTTTCTAAGAAACGTTTCTGCGCTCCCTCTACAGTTAAACCGTTCCAATAATCATGATTGCCTAGAGAATTCATTCGTACCGCATCTTTATTTGCATTTTCATTATATACTTGCATGAAACGATCATATTGTTGTACCGATCCTGAATCAGTAAAGTCTCCCACAATTACGAACGCATCTTGTTTAGGTGCAAGTGTATTAAGTTGCTCGATTGCTCGTTTCCAGCGAAACGTATCATCCGTTCCACTATTTTTAATATGTACATCACTTACGACTGGAAAAACGATCTTCTTCTCGCTTGGTGCCTTTTCTTGCTTCTTCTCTTCCGCTTTGACTGATGTACTCCACGGAAATGATACGAACGCTAATACAAAAACCATTAATAATCCAATAAGGCCTTTTACTTTTCGTAAAATAGTTCTTTCCACGTGAATCCTCCTCATAATAATTGATTCATTACAAGGGCTATTTTATCTAAAACATATTAATGCCGTTTAAATAACAAATTAATTTTATTAGATTTTTGTAAATATACAGTTAATTAGAAGTTAAGTCCAACATTCCTCGTACTATTGTATACAACCACCTTTTGTCTAAAAGAGTCTGATCATTCTTTTCCTATGACTATTCACATATAATCTTTTCTATAACACTAATGATAAATTAAAGTTTAAGCCTATTGGACAATCTTAATTTTTAACATTTCCTTCTTTTTTAACACATCGGCCATGCTTCTACATTTAATAGTAGTAAAAGACAACTTAAAAGGAGGGGTTATATTGAAGAATAAAAGAAATATTGGCTGTTTCGCTCCTTTATCTATTATTTGTCCAGACCCTTGTCCACCGCCCCCTCCCCCAAATCCAAATTGCGAGCGAGTAACAAATGAATTTGCAGGGAATTTCCTCATAACTAATAACACCATCCCATCTGCCAAAGATGCATTACAGTCAATGATACTATGGCAAAGTGATGGGATACTACTTATATCAGGTACTGTCTCGGTTTACAATAGTACTAGCAGCACAGAAGCAATTACAATTCAAATCACTGGAGCAGTAACTAATGTTTTCACTGTGTTTCCTGGTAATACAATATCGTACACAGGAAAAGACTTAGAGTCAGTCAGGATTATCAATATACAAAGTAATCCTTCACTATATTTAGAAGGTAAGTACTGTTGCCAATTTACATGTTGCTTATAAAATACCAATTTCATTACGTCCTTAATAAAAAAAGCATACCATTTACGGTATGCTTTTTTATGAAATTGGATAACGTACAGTAATACAAAACTCTCCTTGATTAACAGTTGTTCCTGTCGTAGTAATTCGGACAGTCGTAAAATATCGTACAGTGAAAGTACCACTACTTTGTGGTTGTACAGTAATTGTATCAACTACTGTAGCACCTACTAAAAAATCAACTGTAATCGGAGCTGCCCCTACATCATATTTCACGTAACCTGAACCATATACTTCTTGTGTAATATTATTCGTATATACAATTTGAGTACCAGCACCTGTAATAGACCAGTCTGTACATACTTGATCTTGCACAAGTGTTTTATTAGAACAACAAGACAAACCGGAACTTCTCATTCCCATTTTGATCCTCTCCTATTCTGCTATGAAAGTGGATAACGTGTTGTAATACAAAATTCTCCCTGATACGTTCCAGCAGGTGTTGCAGGTAACACAACTTGTATACTATCAAAGCGACGATACGTGAAAGCAATACTCGTTCCTGGGTTTAATGTTTGTGTATCAATTGTAGCCCCAGCAGAATCAAGCGCTTCTACAGTAATTGGACCTGGGCCAACATCATATTTAACAAAACCAGTACCAACTACATTTTGGTTAATATTATTTGTATAAAGAACATTATCAATTGCTGTTGCAACTACAGTAGCAGACCATGGACTACACACTTTATCTTGCACATAATTTTTATCTGGACAACACGTTAATGCCGCCCCTGAGCATTCACAAGACATAGAAGTTTCCCCTCTCTCTTACTTATTCCTTATATGTGTATGTCCCTCAGAGTCTTTTGCCTGTACTATTCATCTATTTTCAAAAAATAAGACAACTCCTGTACTAATGACTAGATAGATTCCGTTCTGTTTCTTTTTTTCATAAATTTATAGATTAAAATACCACCTACAACAATAACTACGACTAGTAATATCGGTAGCATATATTGTCCAACAACATCCGCCGCTTTTGCCCAATGCGGACCTAATTTCATCCCAAAATAAATATACAAAGTCGTTAACGGGAACATTGCTACAAATGTATATATACTAAATTTCCATATGTTCATTTTTGCCATACCACATGGAACAGAAATAAGCGTTCGAACTCCCGGTACAAAGCGTCCAACAAATGCTACAACTGGTCCATATTTCTCAAAGAAATCATCTGCTTTTTGAATTTGTTCTTCTTTAATAAAGAAGTATTTCCCGTACTTTATTAATAGAGGACGACCACCGTAATAACCGAGTGCGTATAACGTTAATGGTCCTGTCGTTCCCCCCAGTGTTCCAGCTAATACAGCTAGCCAAAAATTCATATCCCCCTCGTACACCCAATATCCAACCATGGGCAACACTACTTCTGCTGGAATAAATTCAAACGTTAATGCTAACACAACTCCAAAATAAGAAAACTGCTTTAAAAACTCAATTATATCTAAAATAATTTGCTCCATATTTTTAACTCCTATCCTACGTTTACGTTATGCTTTTCTTGTAATTGAACTGGCGCCATTTTTACAATTCGGTTCAAAATGAATAACACAATTCCAATATCATCTAAAATACCGATAAACGGCAGGAAGTCTGGAATTAAATCAAGCGGCATCGCAACATACCCAACTAAAAAAGCAACAGATAAAATTTTCTTCTTTATTGAAACCTCTTTTGAAGTAAAAAAGTCAAATAGGAATGGAACGAAACGACGGACATGAAATACAACTCTTAATCTACTAATAAGTTTTTTCATTTTTATTTCTCCTCTCTTTGTATACAAAAAGGACCCTACCAAATATGGTAAGGGTCCTAAAAAAGACAATAAGGGGCCTTTACCATTGCTGGTAAAGGTCTCACTAACAACGAAACGTTGCCAATAAAGCCGAGGGTTTCTCCCTGTAATGACGACTTTACTGTAATAAGTTACTCCCCTTTATACACAATTTTATACACTCACATTAAAATATTTCAGAGGGCTTGTCAATATATTTTATATCCCAATCCCTCCTGCTTACCCTTCCGTAAAAAACAAAAAACGTATAGGAAATTTCTTACTATCTCATAATATACATAATCATTTTTGAATGAAAGGAGAGGTTTCATTTGCATACCGTATGGAAAGGTGCACTTTCACTTGGACTATTAAATATAGGAATTAAACTATATAGCGCCGTAGAAGAAACCGATATAAAATTTTTAAGTCTCCATAAAGAATGCTTAACACCTATTAAATATAAAAAATTTGCTCCTGATTGTACGGATGAAGAAATTGATGATAAAGATATTGTAAAAGCCTATGAATATGCACCTCATAAATACATCATTATTGATGAAAAAGAATTAGCTGCGTTGCAAAAAGCTCACGAACCACGATCCATTCGTATTATATCTTTTATCCAAAATAACGAAATCGATTCTGTTCTTTATGACCGTTCTTATTTTATAGGCCCTACCCCAGGACATGAAAAATCATATTTATTATTAAAAGAAGCTCTTGAACGTACAAATAAACTTGGGCTTATTCATATTTCTATTAGAAAAAAACAACATTTAGCTATTATCCGTAACTTTGAAGATGGACTTATGTTACAAACCATCCACTACCCTAATGAAATTCGCGATATAACAAATACACCTAACTTACCAAGTAATGAAAATTACCCTATCCAAAAACAAGAACTCACCGCAGCAATTAATTTAATCCACCACCTTACAAATCCTTTTGAACAAGAAATGTATATAGATGAATATACAGAAGCCCTTACCGAATTAATCGAGAATAAAATTGAACAACAAGAAAAAACTGAAACAATCTCTCCAGCTCCGAACATCATTAATATTATGGAGACATTACAGGCAAGCATTGAACAAGCAAAAATAAAAAGAGAAAACAAAAAAGAACAAGAGGCCAAATGAAATTGACCTCTTGTTCTTTAAAGCGGATTACATTTCGGCATTTCGAGTCCAGATGATTGAGCTAATTTTAATAAATAATAACATTCCTCTCTTGCCATATGATCTGCCATTCTAGCTGATAGTGCACTTAATACTTCATGCGATAACTCCAGCTCTTCCACTTCATGTAAAAAATGCGAAAATAATTTCAATTCAAGTGAAACATCTTTTGTAAACTTCTTTAATGCTGGAAAATGATGAAGCTCCGTTCGTAAATACCCAGTCATCTCAACTGCCTTTAAGTAAAATTGTTCAAAATGCTTCGTAAATTCTTCGCTTTTCTCTTTTAATCTTTTTTCAACAAGATCTAGCCCACCAGAAATAGAGCCCGCATGACCAGCCGCATCCGTTAACCAAACGAGATGATAATGCAATTCATGAAAAACAGGCGGAACTTCCCCTTTCTTCAAAAACTCTAAAACCGTTATATACTCTTCCACTTCGTTTACCATATGATTAATAAAAGTTGGTGTAAAATGAATAGTAATTTTCCCTTCCAACTGCTTCTGTATAATACTTAATTTAAACGTCCGAATTTCCTTTGCAGCTTGTTCTGCCTCTTTTGAGAATGCCATCAGATTCACATTCCGAACTTTATTTAACAGGTTCGTAAATGTTTCAACAAAGTAAGTAGCTTTTTTTATATCCTCTTTTTCCTTCGGAGCTAATGCATCAAGTAAAAATTGTGCATGATCAGTAAGTACCTTTAGCCAAAATTGATGCTCAAACAACGCACTTTCTTCATAATTTCTCTCCACTAAATCCCCTCCGTTTATTCATCCTTCTCTACCACTTGAAGTTTATATCCATCTGGGTCTTGTACTACAATACTTTTCTCACTTTTGTTTTCTGTATATGCAATTTTATAAAATACTAACCTCTTCTTTACATTCTCTATGTTAGAAATTGAAAACGTTAGAACATCAACTGAGTCCGTAACACTCTTCTCACGCCCGCCCAAGCTGCGATTCATAACAAAACTAATTCTCGTTGAATCGGTATCATACCAAACCCCTGTAATATCTAATTGCGGCCTCTCTGAACTAGGTGTTATTCCTAAAATCCCTTCGTAAAAATACAGAGTTTCCTTTAAGTTCTTTACTTCTAACACAATTAAATTCTTTACATTCTCCACATTCATTCCCCCTGTACTTATTACTTTTTTATATGTGTCATAAATGCTCATTATGTCTGAATACAATACGTAGTAATGAACATTTAAGGAGGTTTATTCGTGAATAAATATATGAGATCATTCGTGCCCTATCATAGTCCTCTCGACCCTTGTCCTCCTATCGGAAAAAAATATTATTCTACTCCTCCTAATTTATTTTTAGGCTTTCAACCGCCAAAAGAAGCGCTACAAAAAGGGACTTTATGGCCTATTTTTTATGACTATTATGAAAATCCTTATAAAAAAGGGCGGTGACTACTGACGTGACTCAATCGCTACCAGAAGAATACTATCAGCTTTTACTGGAGCTTCAAGAACTGGACTTTGTACTAGTTGAACTCACTCTTTATTTAGATACACATCCAGATGACACCGCTGCGATTAATCAATTTAATGATTTTTCCTATAAACGGCGAGTATTAAAACAAAAGATGGAAGAAAAATACGGGCCACTCCAACAGTTTGGAAACAGCTATTCCAATGCTCCTTGGGAATGGAGCAAAGGTCCTTGGCCATGGCAAATATAAAGGAGAGAAACTATGTGGATTTATGAAAAGAAATTACAATACCCAGTTAAAGTGGGAACTTGCAATCCAGCACTTGCAAAATTATTAATTGAGCAATATGGCGGTGCAGATGGCGAGCTAGCTGCTGCACTACGTTACTTAAATCAACGTTATACAATTCCTGATAAAGTCATTGGCCTACTTACTGATATTGGTACAGAAGAATTTGCTCACCTTGAAATGATTGCTACGATGGTTTATAAACTAACGAAAGATGCAACTCCTGAACAAATGAAAGCCGCTGGACTTGATCCTCATTATGTTGATCATGATAGTGCACTTCATTACCATAATGCTGCTGGTGTTCCCTTTACTGCAACCTATATACAGGCTAAAGGTGATCCAATTGCCGATCTATACGAGGATATCGCAGCTGAAGAAAAAGCACGTGCAACATATCAATGGCTCATTAATTTATCAGATGATCCAGATATAAATGACAGCCTACGCTTCTTACGTGAACGAGAAATTGTCCATTCACAACGTTTCCGAGAAGCAGTTGAAATTTTAAAAGAAGAACGTGATAAAAAAATATTTTTTTAAAACACGTATCCTAGTGATATGTGTTTTTTTACGTTAAAAGTTAAATCCTTCCTATTAAAGATATAAATAGTATATTTATTCGATTTAATGTATTATTTTTTAATATTTTCAAAATTCCCTATTGCTTTCTAGTCATCAGACCTTTAAAATAGTAACAGTTACTCGACAAATTATTTGAATTTTCGACAAAAATACTCATTAGGAGGATTTTCTTTATATGCGTACAACTTTAAAGCCAGCGCAAATACTTTCGATTAGTTTATTACTATTCGCAGTTTTCTTCGGTGCTGGTAATATGATTTTTCCGCCCCTTCTCGGTCTTTCTTCCGGAGAAAATATGTGGGTCTCCATTACAGGATTTATTATTACAGACGTCGGTTTATCTTTACTAGCTATCGTCGCTGTTGCCCTTGCCGGTGGTAGTTTTAACACTTTAGCAAGCCGTGTTCATCCAAAATTCGCAGCAATATTCGCTATCATTATTTATCTTTCAATCGGCCCACTATTTGTTATTCCACGAACTGGATCTGTATCTTACGAAATTGGGGTTGCACCACTTTTCCCGGACCAATGGTACTCTATGTTAATCTTTAGTGCGATTTTCTTTACAGTCGTTTACTTCTTATCATTAAATCCATCAAAATTAGTAGATCATATTGGAAAAATATTAACGCCAATTTTACTTGGAATTATTGCAATTATGGCAACAAAAGCGATTCTTTCACCAGGAACGTTTACAGAACCTATTGGTGACTATAAAGAAATTCCACTTTTCAAAGGATTTCTTGAAGGATTTTTAACGTTAGATGCAATCGGTGCTCTCGTATTATCAACAATTGTTGTAAATGCAATTCGCCAAAACGGTATACAAGAGAAGAAATCAATTGCGAAATATACAATTATTTGCGGAAGCATTGCAGCCGTATTCTTAACAATTGTTTATTTCTTACTTGGTTATATCGGCGCTTCAAACGGCAACTTAGGACAATTCGAGAACGGTGGTCAACTGTTAGCTACTGTTATGTACCAATTCTTTGGGACAAGCGGTAATGTTTTATTAAGTATCGCCATTATCTTCGCTTGTTTAACGACAGCAATTGGTGTTGTAAGTGCATTCGCCAACTATTTTGCAACAGTATTAACAAACGTTTCTTACAAAAAGCTCGTACTATACGTTTGTATTTTTAGCTTCGTGATTTCAAACTTAGGATTAAGTTTATTAATCAAAATTACATTACCTGTATTAATTATTTTATATCCAATTACAATCATTTTAATTTTCGTATCATTTCTTGATAAATATACGAAACGTAAACCTTCTGTCTACATCGGAGCAATGATCGCAGCATTCATTATTAGCTGTATTCATGCACTGGATAATGTGGGAATGATACCAAGTTTTATCGCTAATATCGTACACACCATTCCTTTTTATAACTTAGGAATTGGTTGGATTATTCCAGCAATCGTTGGTGGTATAATCGGATACTATATTCCTCAAACAGAAGCTGAAGGTGAAGTTTCTACAAAATAAAGAAAAGAAGCAAGCATGAAATCCATGCTTGCTTCTTTTCTTTATTTTGTATCGCTACATACAATATTTGTGTACGAACGGACCGTTAACGTATAGTAACCAAAGTAAATGATTATATACACACCTATACTGCCTAGTAAAGGAAGGCTATATTCAAACATTCCTGTAAAGCCCATCAAACTTAAAAATGCAAAGAATGTATGACATATTGCCAGCAGTAATGGTACTACGAATATCGCCCCCACTTGCTTTCTTACAGACTCTGTTGCTTCCTTTTTCGTTAGTCCAATTTTCTTTAACATTCCGTACGCTGGTCGCTCTGCCATCGCTTCTGTTATTTGTTTAAAGTATAAAATACAACCTGTTGCAAGAATAAAAACAATCCCTAAAAATACGCTAGCAAATAATAATACTGCACCATCTTGCAGTTCAGATTGGCTCGCCTCTTCAAATGATTGGAATTTCACTTCTTTAGGAATGATTGTCCCTAGCTCTTTCGTTAGCTCTCTATTACCGTTTCCTTCAACGATAAATCCGCTAACTGTTGAAACATCCTTTCCTTGCTGCAACTTATTAAATAGCGAATCTCGAACAACAAGCCCCACTGGTGCAAGTTTCGCACTAACAACTGTTTCTTCGCGGTGATCAACGATTGTTAAACCACTCTTCATCCCTTCAAAGGACACATTACTTCCTTCAAGCGAATTCTTTTCGATGTTATATGATTTATATGGATCTAATAAAATAACTTCCTTTTCAGAACCGAGAATAACTTGTTTATTGCCTAACATAGAAGCTGATTTATTATAATCTGTCACTTTTATAACTTGTACATTACCATTACCTATTAAATACCCTGTTAATATTTGTTTTCCATCTATCTTCCCTTGCATAGACAGCATAGCTACAGACGTTTCATGTTTGATTGCTAACTCATGCTTTTGAATTTCTTCTCTAACTTTCTTATCTAATCCTTTTCCAGTTGTTACATATTCATAACTAACTGGATTCATTAATGCCGCTGTCTTCTGCGCTCCATAATACATACTAGAACTAATTCCAATCGTACATAATGTTACCGCACTTAATAAAGATAATAGCGCCAGCATCTTTACGTTCCCTTTTATTCTAAAGAACAATGAAGAAATCGATAAAATGTTCGTTCCATTCCAATATTTCGTTTTATCTCCCTTTATTTTATGGAGTGATTTCACTGTATATTGCTCAAATAGTAAAAACGTACCTTTTACAATACAACCAAAATAAGTAGACCTGTAATGAAAATGGCCCCAAACCCAAAGATTTGTGTAAGTAGCGCAATGATATAACCTGTAATTAATAAAGCAATCGCTCGTTTTGCCTTCTCACTTGCATACGTAGGTGCCTCTTCTTTCTGATTTTCACCATATAGTAATTCAACTAAACGATGCTCATAAATTAACCTTTTACTTTTCCATGATGCAATAAAGAAAATTGCGCCTATCGTTATAAGAACTTCTACTATAGATAAAAATGAAATCGTAAATGTGAACGTAAACGCACTTCCCATTAGCTTCACAAGAAGCCCTGCGCACATATTCGCTATAAATAAACCAGCAAGAATACCTAACACACTTGCCGCACCACCAACTAATAACGTTTCATAAAAGAGTAACTTCACAATTTCTTCTTTACGGATACCTAATAAACTGTATAGCGCAATTTCTTTTTTCTTCTTTCGCAAAAAGAAGCTATTACAATAAAAAATAAATATCGTTAAAAAGATAATTAACAATATTTGTGCAAACGTAAATGTCGTTTCCACTTTATCCGACTCTTTTAAAAGAGTTACTACACTTTCATTTCGTTTAATCGATACGAATGTAAAATAAATAATAATGCTGCCTACTAATGAAATAAAGTATAGAAAATAATCTTTCATATTTCGTTTTATGCTACGTTTTGATACTTCTAAAAAATCCATCGTACACCTTCACCCGCTCTCGCATTTCTCTATACATGAAGTGTATACGAAATTGTATTTCTCCCCTATCGATTTTCATTACATCTCTCTTACGATATTGTAATATAGCAAAATAAAAGAACCTAGTTTCCTAGGTTCTTCACATCGTATGTTTAAAAGTAAATAACTCTTCTTTTGACTGCACAGCAGATTGTTCCTCTTCTGCAACGTCCTTCTTTATCTCTCCTCCTAACCTTACTTTCATCATCGCCTCTTCTATACTTTTTACAATCATATTTCCTGAAAAAATAGTAAGTCCAAAAAATGTAATGGGAACGAGAGGAATCCATGGATTCACTGTTAATGATCTAAAATAGACTCCAATTAAACCTGACCATAAAAAATCACTAGGTTATGATCCTAGTGATTCTTTATGCGCATGCCCTTCTCTTTTCGCAAACGGCATATACAAAATAAAACATCCAATAAGCGCAGCTATTTCTAATGAAATAATATAGTAAGGGTGTGGCCCTAACATATCGAGTAATGAAGCAGTTTCTGGCTTACGAGCTAAAAACATATAATTGCCACCTGTTTTGTAGTTCACAAAAGAAACGATTGGAATTATTATGTTTAAAAATATCATCGTACGCTTAATTGATTGCAAGGTCGGTCTATATCCTTCTACCCACGTCATAAAGAGTGGTGCCCAAATGAGTAATACATGTGCAACGAAGAATTCTATAAAGCGAAAATGCGGAAAAGCATATTGCACGTTCGGCGTTACAATAGCTTGTGATGCACCGATAATCCCTGTAAAAAATACAATCTCATATATGCGGTAACTTTTCGTTACAATCATAATCGATGCTAACAATAAACTAATCGTACATAGCTCAAATGGTAATGAAGTGCCTAGTTCAAAAATCCCCGCTTTCCATTCCCACATATGGAGCCCAATTTCACTCCCAACAAATAAAAATGCAATCGCATATCGAACCGTTATATTCCACTCATTTTGACGCAATAAATCTTGGTATTGATATAGAAAAAATATCCCCACCAACATAATAAATAATATAAGGACATGTTGCCTTGAGTATGGAATAAATGGTTTTAATGGATGCGCACTAAAATAAGCTTCCATCTTGCCTCCTCCTCCCTTTCATACAATATTATTGTTAGAAAGAAACGACGAGTCAATTCATTTGCTCACACTTGGACAAGCTCTACCTTACATTTACATATTCATACCTTACAAAACTGTAAGGTTATTGTAAGCTAAAACGATTTGTCAGATTCTTCACCTCTTCTATACTTAATGTAGATACTAAAACGAACGAAAAGGTGATAAATAGATGAAGAAGAAAAATAAAGTGTTAATTACTAGTGTAGTAGCAATCGGTATTGCAGCTGGATCATATTTTGCATTTGCTGGCGGTAGTTCAGAAGTAGCAATGGCATATAGCGGATATAAAGTAACAGAAAAACAAATTGAAAACGCGCAAAAATTTGGCGGTGAAGTCATTCCAAACGGCATCGAAACAATTTCATTTGATCCAACAAAAGGTACGTATGAATTAGCTGTTAAAAAAGGCGATGAAGTTAAGAAAGGGCAGCTTCTGTTTAAATATAATGACCCTACTGCGAAACAAGGTGTAACGGAAGCAGAAATGCAAAAGAAAATCGCACAAAAAGAAGTAACATTGTTCCAAAAACAAATTGATACAGCGAAACAAAAATTACAAAAAGATAAAAATGCAGGCCTTCCTGCTGAAGCATTAAAAGCATCAGAAATCGAAGTACAACAATTAGAATCACAAATTGAAATGAAAAAGTTTGAAGTTGAAAAATCTGATGAAATGATTAAAGCAGCAAAAGAGAAAGTAAATACACTTTCTGTAACGAGCCCTACTGATGGCGTAATTGATGATATCGTAAAAACTGCTGATGAAAAAACAGGTATGAGCGGCATTACACTTCGCCACGCTGGGCCATTTAAAGTAAAAGGTCAACTTTCTGAATATGAGCTTGCTAGTATGAAAGTCGGGCAAGAAGTAACTGTTTCCTCAAAAACTGTCGCTGGTAAGACTTGGACAGGAAAAGTAACAGAAATCGGTTCTACACCATTAAAGAGCATGGATGAAAACAAAACAGTTTCTAACTATCAATTCACTGTCACATTAGATAATAGTGAAGAATTACAAAACGGCTTCCACGTTTACGTAACAAGTAAATCTGGCGAAGCAACTGGTACGATTGTTCCGAAAAGCAGCATCGTGAAAAAAGGTGACAAAAATATTGTCTTCGTTGTAAAAGACGGTAAAGCGAAAGAACAAGCTGTTACTGTTGAATTCGAGACTGATAGCGAAGCAAAAGTTTCTGGAGTGAAAAAAGGAGAGCAAATTATCTCTAAACCTGAAAAAGACTTAAAAGATGGTATGGAGGTCGTCGCCCGATGATTAACTTAAAAGGCATCACGAAATCTTTCCAAAATGGTGCAGAATCCGTTCAAATATTACACGGCATTGACGTAACACTGAACCAGGGAGAATTCACTTCTATTATGGGACCATCTGGTTCTGGTAAATCAACATTAATGAACATTATCGGCTGCTTAGATAAACCAACGACAGGTGCGTATGAACTAGCTGGTCAAAATATTTCAAACATGTCTGAGACAGAACTTGCACGCGTTCGTAATAAAGAGATTGGGTTCGTATTCCAAAACTTCATGTTATTACCGAGACTTACAGCACTTCAAAATGTAGAGCTACCTCTTATTTACGCTGGAGTCGATAAAAAAGAAAGACGCGAGCGCTCATTAGCCGCTTTAACAAAAGTAGGTTTAGCTGATCGTGCTACTCACCTACCGAACGAATTATCAGGTGGACAAAAACAGCGTGTCGCAGTCGCACGTGCAATCGTAAATAATCCAAAGTTCATTTTAGCCGATGAACCGACAGGAGCACTTGATACGAAAACAAGTACACAAATTATGGATCTCTTTTACGAATTAAACAAACAAGGCTCAACAATCATTATGATTACCCATGATCGTGAAATTGGGGAAGCTGCAGCAAGGCAAATTGTAATTCGTGACGGAAACATCGTCCAAGATTGGAGAGGTTAATTTTGAACACGAGTGAAAATATACGCATGGCCCTTTCCTCTATCTTTGCCCACAAAATGCGTTCTATCTTAACGATGCTAGGAATTATTATCGGCATTAGTGCCATTATTACTATCATTTCAATGGGTGATGGTACAAATGCAAAGTTTAAAGAAGAATTAGGCCAAGGAAAAGATAATGAAGTAACGATTTACTACAACAATCCTGATTATGGAACGGATAGTGCCAAAATCACACCTGATATGCTAAACCGTCTTCAAACCGTACCAGGCGTTAAAGATGTGTATCCAGATGTAAGTATGAAAGTAAAAGCATCTGCTGGTTCAAAAGATGTAAATCTTGATTTAAAAGGTGGAACAGGCGCCTTTATGACAGATTCGAAAATAAAATTAGTTCACGGTCGTGAATTAAACGACAGCGAATTAAACCAAGCAATCCCTGCTGTTATATTAAATGAAGAAGCTTTCAACAAATTATTTAGTGGTTGGGAATCAAATCAATACACAGATATAAAAGGAAAGCCGTATAAAATAGTCGGTGTATACGAAACGAAAAACGAATTTGGAATGGCTATGCCTGAAGGTTATACATCACTGGAAAACGCGCCTGTCATTTCAGGAGTAAATGAGTATGACTCTGTAAGATTAACGATGACCTCTCCAACAGAACGTAAAAGTGTAGAAAAACAAGCCGTTTCTATTTTAAACGAAATGAAAGCTCCTAAATTTGAGCACAAATTCGAAGCACAAGATTTAGGTGAATTTACGAAGCAATTAGACGAATCAATCGGCATGATGAAAATGGTATTCGGTGGTATTGCTGCTATCTCCTTACTTGTTGGTGGTATCGGCGTAATGAACATCATGCTTGTATCTGTAACAGAACGTACACGTGAGATTGGTATTCGTAAAGCACTTGGTGCAACACGTGGTAAAGTATTAACACAATTCTTAATTGAATCTTGTATTTTAACAGGACTCGGTGGTTTTATCGGATTCATGCTCGGTATCTTCTTCGCTTGGATCGTCTCAATCTTTGCCGGATGGCCACTCGTTGTCTCAAAAGAACTTGGACTTCTTGCAGTAGGTATCTCCATGTTAATCGGTATTATATTCGGTTTACTACCGGCTAACAAAGCTGCAAAACTGGATCCAATTGAATGTTTACGATATGAATAAACAAAAGCGTAGGAGTTTACACTCCTACGCTTTTTATTTATCCCGCTTTAATGGGCAGTAAGACCCCCACTGATTAAAGTTTCACTTTATCTATTAAATCGTGTTTCTTCTATTATATATGTTTCACGTTTTACATACCTTTAACTATTTCAAAGTACTAAAGCTATTATAGAATCCTATTATTGCAAAAATAATATGTGACAGACTAAAATCAAGGCGTAATTTTTTCCATACCTCGACTTATTTTGTAACAATTATGGCGATATTTTATCGATTTTCACCTCATTTATATTTCTCTACAACTAAAATAGTTATTTTTACATAACTACTTTCCTGTTCCAATAGAAAAAAACGCCGTTTTTGTAATGATTTCGAAATGATTACGTAACACTACAGAAACGTTATTAACCTATTAGAAATTGAAATACTCCTCTTTTTATGTATTGTATGCTCTAACCTCCCCTATAAACTATAAGAAAGCGCTTTTAGGATATTACTGGAATTATTACAGAATATTAATGACCCGTTACGAAACCTTTGTAATTTTATGTTTTCCGCAAATAAGAAAATAATGGTTGCTATAATGAGGTCAACGAAAACAAATGCAATGGAGGCTATTATGAAAAAATTTATGGGTATAGCAACAGCAGCGGTTTTTGGTCTTGGGATTTTCACAACATCTGCTAAAGCAGAAACAATCGTAACGACTGATGTACTAAATGTACGAGAAAACCCAACTACTGAATCACAAGTTGTAGGAAAATTATTAGATGGATATAAAGTTAACGTTTTACATACAGAAAACGGATGGTCAAAAGTGAAATTAAACAGCGGTAAAGAAGCTTTCATTAGCGCTGACTATACTAAAGACACTTACTACGTAACAGCAAACGTATTAAACGTACGTGCTGGTGCAAACACAGACTCAGAAATTCTTGGTAAATTGAAACAAGATGATGTAATTGAAACAACACACCAAGTACAAAACGACTGGATCCAATTTGAATATAACGGCAAAACAGCTTATGTTCATGTTCCTTACTTAACAGGTAAAGCACCAGTTAAAGTTCAACCAGTAGTTAAAGCTGAAAAAACAACTAAAGTTCAAGATACAGCTAAAGCAGTGGAAGCAACTAAAGCTCGTGAAGTAGCTGAAACGCAAGCTAAAGCTAAGGCGGAGGAAGCAACTAAAGCTCGTGAAGCAGCTGAAGCTCAAGCAGAAGCTAAGGCTCAAGAGGCAGCTAAAGCTCGTGAAGCAGCTAAAGCCGGGGCAGAAGCTAAAGCTCAGGCAGCAGCTCAAGCAGAAGCTAAGGCTCAAGAAGCAGCTAAAGCTCGTGAAGCAGCTAAAGCTCAAGAAGCAGCTGAAGCTCAAGCAGAAGCTAAGGCTCAAGAAGCAGCTAAAGCTCGTGAAGCAGCTAAGGCTCAAGAAGCAGCTGAAGCTCGTGAAGCTGCTAAGGCTCAAGAAGCAGCTGAAGCTCGTGAAGCGGCTAAAGCTCAAGAGGCAGCTAAAGCTCGTGAAGCGGCTAAAGCTCAAAAACCTGCTACACAACAACCTGTTGCAAAAGAAACTGAAACAAGTGCACCATCATCTTCTCGTGAACTACGCGTTGTAGCAACAGCTTACACAGCAGATCCACTTGAAAATGGTTATAAAGCAGGCGACCAAGTAAAATCAGCTTTAGGTCACAACTTAACAGCTAACCCAAACATGAAACTAATTGCAGTTGATCCAAGTGTCATTCCATTAGGTTCAAAAGTATGGGTTGAAGGTTACGGAGTAGCAATCGCTGGTGATACTGGTGGAGCTATTAAAGGAAATAAAATCGACGTTTTAATGCCTGATAAAGGTACATCTAGTAACTGGGGACGTAAAACAGTTACAGTTAAAGTATTAAACTAGTTCGTATAAAAAGAGTCAGTCTCATTGAGGCTGACTCTTTTTTTGATTCTCACATTCTAACTTTCTCTTGAAACTTTCACTCTGACATAAATAAGTTCCCTCGGTTTTTATATACTTTATCAAACGCCTTTAAAACTTCTTCATGATTAACAAACTTAGGTAAAAAACGAAGAGCGATGACAATCTCCTTCTCTCCCGTCCAAATTAAATCTATCTCTTTGCATTCTATATAATTTCACAAAAAAAAGAGGATGCCATAGCATCCTCTCCTGCCCTTCCCTATTCCACACAAGTAAACTGCGTCCAAGCTCCTACATAATCTAGTAAGAATAACTCTTCTTCTGCAATTGTACCGACAATATTTTTCCGTTCATCTATCGGCATTTCTTTTAGAATGATTTGTAGTTCACCTTTATACTTACCAAACGAGTTGTTACCAATTACAACTTGCCCTCTTTCCTGTAATACACTTTCGCGCACTGGGAAGTCATAGTCTTTGTACTTTTTACGCACTTCTGTAGAACGTACCATATACTCTGTTATGTCACCGCGCCTTACATGTAATTCTTGCAGCGTGGCTCTCTTTTCTACTTCAGTCGCTTCGTCTACAAAGTGTACTTTCAGCTGTAACATGTAACGATTTAAGTTTCCTAGTTTCTCTAACTCTTCTTCACTCGCGTAAGCATTTCCAATAATAACGTCATCAATAAGCCCTGTCGCCCATAAATGTTTCGCTTGTACTTCAATCGGTAAGTTACGATGCTCTTCTAACGTACATAATCCGTCATTAATATCCCATGGACCGATGTTAGCTGCATGGGACGTAATAAACGCTGCCGTGCGAATGCCATGCTTTTTAAAGCGTTCACTACAGCGAATGAAATAATCATACGGAAGACCAGTGAATTTTTGCGGATAAAAGTTATGACAGCCAATTAAAGCTGGTTTATTCGCCTGATGCGAAAGGATATTCTCTAAGTATGCAATATCGTTACTTACGTTTAGTTCAATTTTTAAGCCGTACGGATTATTCGTCATTTTTGCTTCTGTTAATCCGTCAAAACCTAAATCTAAACGAATACCGTCTGCACCTAACTCTGCAAAGAATGATAGATCACTATAGCTAATACTAAGTTGATCGAATACTGCCGGAGCTACATCTAAAATAACTTCCATATTGTTATCTTTTGCATGATTAATAATTTCTTTAAATTCAGCTACAATTTCTTCTTTTGGACGATTCACAGATAATAGACATGTGAATATTCTTGAAAAACCGTGGCGTGCCGCTGCCGAAATGTATGCCATATCTTGTTCTTTCGTTGAATGCTCTGGATAAAGTGAAATTCCTAATTTACGCTCCATGCTTTTGCATCTCCTTCACACGTTGTATTAATGCCATGCTCGTAAATCTATATTTTGCAGATAAACATGTTGCACATAAAATCGTTGGTACAATAATTACGTACGGTGATTGTAAGTTTAGCATTACATATGCACCCATTGAACTACCGATAAATACAATTGATACGAGTAGTAACACTAATAAAGATTTACTTTGTACCCATTTTGAATAATGTGCAATACACTGCCCCGCTACGAATGTAATTAAGATGATAATTGCTCCGAGCATTCTGTTTTCTCCTCTCCTGCTAATTGTTGTTTCTCATACATTTTGAAGAATGGGTAGTAAATAACGAATGAGATAACAAAGTTAATAAGTACAAGTACACCAGCCATAATTGTCCAGTCTGTACTAATAATCGCTGCAATTGGTGCTAACATCGTAAATGGCAGTTTCGCCATCATGAGCGGAATCATGCCTGAAACAACTGCGAAATATGATACTGTCGTTGTAACTAACGGTGTTATAACGAATGGAATAATTAAGATTGGGTTCATTACAATTGGTGCCCCGAAAATAATCGGTTCGTTAATATTGAATAAACCTGGCACGAATGATAATCTACCTAACTCTTTTAGGAATTTAGATTTAGAGAACATAAACATAATAACTAAAGCTAATGTTGAGCCTGATCCACCGATCCATACAAACCATTGAATAAATTGCTCTGTAAATAAGTTTGGTAATTGATGTGCATTTCCTGTAGCTGTGAATACTTCCATATTTTCAAGAATTGCTGAATCCCACATCGGACGAATGATTGGTCCTAAAATCGCTGGGCCATGTATACCGAATGACCAGAAGAACACGATTAAGAATACTGTTAATAAACCGCCGAATAAATTATTTCCTACTAATACTGATTTTAGTGGTGCGATTAAATATGTGATTGTTGTATTCACATCGAATTTTAAACCGTAACGAATACCCCAGAATAAAAGAATAACGACTAAAGTTGGAATTAATGCTGCAAACGAGTTTGCAACTGCTGGTGGTACACTATCTGGTAATTTAATCGAGATATTATGCTTAATCATAAAGTGATAAATTTCTACTGCAATTAAAGCTGTAACAATTGCGCCGAATAAAGACGTTGCACTTAATGTTCCTACTGAAATATATCTTCCCGCATCAATAACACCTGGTACAGCTTTCGTAATTTGAATTGGTTCAACTGATGCTAGTAAAAAGGCGAGTACAGATAACAACCCTGCACTTAACTGATTGAGCTGATAAAAGTTTGCGAGTGAAGCTCCTACCCCAAATGCTGCGTATAACGCCATTAAACCTACTGTAAACCGGAATGGAATATCTAAAATATGGCGAAATGGTGCAATCCATTCCATATATGCATCAATTGGTAAATTTAAAAAGATAACGAAAAATGATCCGACAATCGTTAACGGCAATGTAGAAATAACTCCGTTTCGAATTGCTAATAAATGTCGTTGTCCTGCAATCTTTTGCGTTGTTGGCATAATCTTTTGTTCCATAAAACTCATAAAACCATTCATCAATACCCCTCCTCTTTCTCTTTACTACGTAAGAATAAAAAGTTATAACATTATAATGTTTATATTTAAAAAAATATAATTATGCTAAAACTAATTGTTCTGCTTGTTTCAGTACTTTTAAACCGTCACACATGCCATAATCTCTTTGTTCTATTATTGCAACCGGTATATCGTATGACTTCGCAAGAAACTGTACCGCCGGAAACAAATACTTCACTTGTGGTCCGATTAAAACAACATCAGCATTTTTTATTTCCAGTTTCACAAGTTCTGAATCAACTGCTTTAATTTTATAATCCTTCCCTTGTTTCTTTGCCTCTTCTTGCATTTTTCTTACAACCATACTCGTTGACATGCCTGCTGCACAACATAATAAAATGTACATCTTATACCGTCACTTTCTCTTCCACTCGTTTATGAAGAGTAATAAATTCTTCAGCAAGTTCTTTCACTGTAATTGCATTCATTAAATGATCTTGTGCATGCACTAACAGTAAACTGATTTCTGCATGATTTCCTCTTGCTTCTTCTTGAATTAAGTCTGTTTGAATGCGATGAGCTGCTGAAATCTCTTCACTAGCAAGTGTCATCTTTTCACTAGCATTCTCAAAATCTCCTTGTCTTGCAAAAGCAATTGCTTCAAGCGCTGCGCTTCTCGCATTGCCACCATGTAAAATTAACGCAAATGGAGTTTGCATATCAGTCATTTTAAATTCCCCCAAGCTATCTTTTTTCTATATTGTTATCTTATTATGAAAACGCATACAATTAAACATAAAAAACTTCCGTTGTGTAACGGAAGTTTTTATATACTTTTTCAAAACGATAGTAAAATCTCTTGAAATTCTTCAATCATTCCAGCCTGAGTTAATTTTTCTATCGTATGCTGACTAGACATAATATCATATAAAAAATCATAAAGCTTTTGTAAATCTTCATTATTATTGCGCTTTACACTAAATAAAATAATAACTTGTACTTTCTTATCTCCCCAGTCAACCGCTTTATTAAGTGTACAAAACAGCAAAAATGTATTCTCACTTAATAACTGCATCGGATGTGGAATTGCAACTAAATTCCCAACGGCTGTAGGAGATGTATTCTCTCTTTCCATAACAGAATCATAAAAGTTTTCTGGTACATAGTTTTTCTCAGCGGCTTTCTCACATAAAAATTGGATAACCTCTTCTTTCGTAGAAGCGCTATGATTTAAAAAGATCAAATCTTCCTTTATATACTGCTGTACACTAGTATTCACATGCGTAAACAACTGCTGACCGATGGATTTAATTTCTTTATCATCAAATATTGAGTTCACTTTTATAACTGGAACAGGCAAACCACTCGGTATATGAATCGTACTAATAATACAATCTATTTTATCTTTATAAAGGTCTTCCACTTTCAATTGATAATAACCTGTAATCCCTACAATCTCTAATTTATCTCGGAACTGTGATAAAATTTTATATTTCAATAGCTGGGCGCTTCCTTGACCAGTCGCACAAACTAGTAAACATCTTTTCTTTTGATTCTGTTCCTGTAAACGACTCATCGCTCCGCCAAAGTGAATCGCAATATAACCAATTTCACTTTCCGGAATCGATTCTCCCGTATATTCACCAATTATATCTCCTACGAGAACCGCAATTTCAAAAGCATACGGATAATTCTTTTTCACTTCTGCCAATAGAGGATTTCTTGTATTTAACTTATACTTCAAACGGTTTAATAACGTTTTTAAATGAACACCAAAACCAAATAATAATTCTTCATCATAATAAAAAATAAGATTCCGTTCTTCCGCTACTTTAAAAAGAATATGTTGCATAAATGCATATAGATCTTTCCCTAATAGTTCTTCCACATTTTCATAACGATCTCTCGCTGTAACAGCAGTACTCAATAAATGCATCGTCACATATAAAACTTCTTCTTCTGGAAATGAAAGATGCAACTCTTTCTCTAAATCCCCTACAATCTCTTTCGCAATTGTATATTCTTTCTTTATTATGAGTTCTGATTGCTCCGCATTCAGTCCTTTCATATAATGTTGATCTTCACAACGCCTTATTGCAATTGCAATATGAATGACTAAATTATCAATTTCTATATCTGATAAATATATCGTTCCTCCCTCGATATACTTTAAGATAACCGAACGGATAAGCGGTATATGAGGTAACGATAAATATGTATCCCTCTGCTCAAACTGCTCATGAAACGGAGTATGATCATAGCGCGGTAAACCATATTGTGATAAACAAGACCGAATATGAAACTCCTCTCCCACAATACGTATACCATAATACGGTCTCTTTTCAATTTGTAATTGATAGCGACCACATATATCTGTCACATCTTTCATAATTAAATTTACAGTCGATTTACTCACATAAATCTCCTCTGCTAACTGTGAAAGCTTTACATATCCCTCTGTCGTTACAATACGTTGCAGGATGTACGCTATCCTTTCTTCATAAGAAGTCGGGATCTTTTCAGTCTGTTTTTGAAATAGACCCACGCAAAACTCTTCAAACTTCTTCGTTTGTATAATTTCCAGTTCGTATCCAGTCCCTCTTTGCGATTCAATTTTCGCTCCGTTTTCTTCCAATATATCATTTAATAATTTTATATCTTTTTGAATCGTCTTCGTTGATACATGTAAACGGCTCGCTAAAAAAGCTCGATTTAACATCGATTTCTCTTCTAAAAACTCCTCTAAAATAGAAATTAATCGCTGATGCACTTTTGTCATAGCTCTTCCTCTCACAATTTATATATAAAAAGGAAAAAGCTGCTGAGGTCAGTAGTTGTTTCCTTTTTCATTTTATCTATTTCTTTAATGTAAATCCGAATTTATCCCACGCTTGTAAATAATCTAATAAGAAAATTTCTTCTTCCACAATTTGGCCAACTACATTTGTTTTTCCTGTATTCACCATATCTTTTAAAGCAATTTGTAATTCACCTTTGTATTGACCATACTGTTCATTATCAATTAAAAGATCACCGCGTTTAATTTCGCGTGTATTATGCGGTTTGAACTCTTCTTTCTTATATTTCACACGACTTTGTGTCGAACGAATCATATATTCAGATACATCTCCGCGGTAAAAATGAGGCTCGTCTAATACGATAATTTTTTCTAGTTCTGTTGTTGTATCATATAATCCTATATCAAATGTTTGTTTCTCTTTATTTAATGCACCTAGTGCTTGTAATTCTTCTGCTGATGCATACGCGTTCGCAATAATAACATCATCAATTAATTCTGTCGCAAATAAATGCTTCGCTTGTGTTGTCATCGGTAATTCACGATGCTGCTCTAACGTACATAACCCTTCTGTTACTGGCCAAGGTCCGTATGTTGCATCAAATGATGATATAAACGCAGCCGTTCTCATACCGTAATCTTTAAATTGTTTCGAGCATTTAATGAAATGATCGTATGATAATCCTGAATAACGATGCGGATAAAAATTATGGCAACCAATTAAATTTTCACGATTTGGTCTATGGCTCATAATGTTATCTACATATTTCGTACCGTTACTCATATTAATTTCAATTTTTAAGCCGTATGGATTGTAAGTCATAATCGATTCTTCTAAACCAGAGAATCCAACATCTAAACGAATGCCGTACGCTCCCAACTCATGGAAGAACGATAAATCATTATATGAAATACCTAATTGTGTAAAAACAGACGGACTAATATCAACTAATACTTGGAACCCTAATGCATTTGCATGAGAGATGGTTTCTTTAAACTCTTCTATAATTTTCTCTTTTTCTCCATCTACAGACAATAAGCATGTGAATACACGATTAAATCCGTATTTACTTGCTAATGTTAAATATTCCTTATCTTTCTCTACTGTTGAATGTTCTGGATAAATAGAAATACCTAATCGTCTCATATGTACACGCCTCTTTCTTCATTGTTTTGTAAACCTTTTCAAATATATGTAGTGAAAAAGTATATTTCCCCTTCTCATTCACTACTTTTTGAATCCGCTTTCTTTAAAGAAAAACCAATTTCTATCATTCATAACAACTACAAGTCTATACATCTATACTTTACAACTTTTTTTCATAGTTGTGTAGCTTTTACACAAATTTGTCAGTTTTTCCACCTCGAAAATTGTTATACGTTTTCAAGGCACCTTCCTTGACTGTTACATTGACCAATACATATACTCGAAAGAAAAGAGAAAATTTTATATAGGGGATGAATATATGGGAGAAGCAATACTCGTAAAACGAGAATCGTTATGGACGAAAGAGTTTGTCGCTTTAATTTTTGCAAACTTATGTATGTTTTTAGGGTTTCAAATGTTAATTCCTACTTTACCTGTTTATGTGAAAGAAATTGGCGGCACAAGTTCTAATATCGGATTTGTTGTAGGCATGTTTACCGTGGCGGCACTTTTTGTTCGACCACTGACTGGAAACGCCTTGCAAAAATTCAATAAAAAAATCATTTTAATGATCGGTACTGCTATTTGTTTACTCGCTATGGGTAGTTATCTTTTCGCTTCAACCGTCTTCCTATTGCTTGCCGTGCGAATTTTACACGGAGCTGGCTTTGGTATTACAACGACTACATATGGAACTGTCGTTTCAGATTTAATTCCGCAAGCTCGTCGCGGCGAAGGTATGGGATATTTCGGTCTTTCTGGAACGATTGCAATGGCGCTCGGTCCACTTATCGGACTTTGGCTCATGCAAACATATAACTTCACGATTCTTTTTTTATGTGCACTTTCATGTACAATTGTTTCATTAATATTAACGAAACTACTTCAAATCAAAAAATCGCCGCAACCACCACAGCAAACATCTGGTACTTTTCTCGATGGATTTATTGAGCGCAAAGCTTTACTTCCTTCATTATTAATATTATGTATTACATTAATGTACGGCGGAATCGGGAGCTTTATTACATTATTTGCTACGGAAGTCGGAATTGCTGATATAAGCCTCTTCTTCTTATTTAATGCACTTGCAATCGCTGTCACTCGTCCGTTTTCTGGAAAGTTATACGATGCGAAAGGTCATGCATTCGTTATTATTCCAGGGGTTATCATTACGTTTACAGGTATTATTTTATTGTCGTATACAACTACAATTCCGAGTTTAATTATTGCAGCAGCATGCTACGGAAGTGGTTTTGGAGCGATTCAACCTGCACTACAAGCATGGATGATCGACCGAGTAGCACCACACCGACGAGGAGTCGCAACAGCTACATTCTTCTCAGCATTTGACCTCGGCATTGGCGCTGGCGCAATTATATTTGGATTCATTGCACACTTTACCAACTATGCAACTGTATATCGATATTCCTCTCTATTACTTATCGCTTTTCTTTTCATTTACATCACAAGCTTACGGAAGCAAAAACAAGGGGATAAAACAAAAGAAAAAGCCGTTGGGTAATGCTAATGGGTTCTTTTTCGAAGTACTTGGACCAAAAAATCATGTATACACATTTGTAAAAAGCAGTGGATTCCTAAAAAATCACACTGCTTTTTGCATTGTATTGAAGAGTGAACCGCTGTTCTATTTATTCATGTTGTTCGTATGATATTAACATATAGAACGAATTGGAGGAAATATTAATGAAAGCAATAGTATATACAGAATACGGTCTCCCCGACGTTCTTCAACTGAAAGAGATAGAAAAACCTGCTCCTAAGGACAATGAACTACTAGTAAAAATAAAAGCGACAACCGTAACAGCAGGAGATATTCGCTCACGAAGTTTTACGGTTCCCTCTTCTGTTTGGCTACCCGCTCGAATCGCACTTGGCTTTAAGCAACCGAAAAAACAAATACTTGGAATGGAATTGGCTGGTGAAGTTGAATCAGTAGGAAAAGACGTCACACGATTTAAAAAAGGAGACCAAGTTTTTGCAGCTACCCAAGTAAATTTTGGTTCTTATGCTGAGTATATTTGTCTACCTGAAGTTGGAGCAGTGTGCATGAAGCCCTCCAATATATCCTATGAAGAAGCCGCAGCCATCCCAATTGGAGCACGTACAGCTTTGTTTTTCCTTAGGAAAGCTAACGTTCAAAGCGGTCAAAACATTCTTATTTACGGAGCTTCTGGAAGTGTCGGAAGTTATGCAGTACAAATTTCCAAGTATTTCGGCGCAACAGTTACAGGTGTGTGCAGTAGCTCCAATTTAGAATTGGTCAAATCTCTAGGAGCTGACGAAGTAATTGATTACACCACAAAAAATTTTTCTACTACAGACGAAACTTATGATGTTATCTTTGAAGCGGTAAACAGGAGCTCCTTTTCAGAGTGTATTAAAATGTTAAAGGAAGATGGTACCTATATAAATATTGTTGAACCGTTACCAAGTGCTCAAATGTTCTGGACTAAATTGACAAGTCGCGTGAAACTCATATTAAGTCAAAACGCACCTGAAACTTCCGAAGCATTAAATTTCCTTAAAGAACTTGTTGAGGACGGTAAAATAAAAGTGGTCATTGATAGGCAATACACTTTTGAGGAAATTATTGAAGCTCACATATATGTTGAAAAAGGACATAAGAGGGGAAATGTCGTCATAACTATGGAGCATGATGACGATTCTAAATAAAGAAAAAACACTTTGCATAATTGTTAAAATGCAAGGCACCGAAAGTTTTTAACATAAAAAGGCAGAGCAAATTCATATGCGAATTGCTCTTTTTTATTGTTGCGAGCATCTCAAAAGAAAACAGTTTAAAATAATTTAATCGTTTTTTACTTTCATTAAATAAATCCATTTCAAACCTCCCCCGTTTCCCTACATATTTTTCTAACTTTAATCAAAAAATATGCAAAGAACCATCATCATAACAAAATAAAATTCCAATCCGCATACCCAGTTGGGTAGTTTCCCTTCACCTATTTTTACTATCAATAAATAGTGTGACAAATGTGACTTCTTTACAAACCGATTAGATATATCATCTAAAAAACCAATTAAATCCAGGTGTTTCTTTAAAGGTTTGTAAACTTTTTATCACTTTGTAAATTTAGTGTAAATTTTACTGATAAACCGTTTACAGTGCCTCAAGGTTTAGTTAATAATTACATCGTACATGAAATTTAAGGAGTGGAATGCGTGGAATACAATATTCAAGATATGATCTTCCAGTTCATTGGTGGATTAGGTATTTTCTTATTCGGTATTAAATACATGGGCGATGGACTGCAACAAGCAGCTGGAGATCGTCTTCGCGATATTTTAGATCGCTTTACAACAAACCCACTTATGGGTGTGCTAGCAGGTATGTTAGTTACTGTATTAATCCAATCAAGTTCAGGAACAACCGCTTTAACAGTCGGACTTGTAAGTGCCGGATTTATGACATTAAGACAAGCAATCGGTGTTATTATGGGTGCGAACATCGGTACGACAGTTACTGCATTTATTATCGGAATTAAAATCGGAGAATACGCTCTCCCAGTTATGGCAGTTGGAGCAATTTTGCTATTCTTCTTTAAAAATAAAAAAGTACATTCTGTAGGTCAAGTTGTATTTGGTTTTGGTATGTTATTCTTCGGTTTAGAATTAATGAGCGCAGGTATGAAACCTCTTCGTTCTTTAGAGGCATTCCAAGAGTTAATGGTTAGCATGAGTGACAATCCAATTTTAGGAATTATTGTCGGTACAGTGTTCACTTTAATTGTACAAAGCTCAAGCGCAACAATCGGTATTTTACAAGAACTATTCGGTCAAGGTGCTATTGATTTACAAGCTGCTCTTCCTGTATTATTCGGTGATAATATCGGTACGACAATTACAGCAGTATTAGCAGCAATCGGTACTTCAATTGCTGCAAGACGTGCAGCATTAGTTCACGTTATCTTTAATATTATCGGTACCCTTATCTTTACGATTATATTAATACCATTTACAAGTTTAATTCAATATTTCCAAACGTCATTAAATTTAAATCCAGAAATGACAATTGCATTTGCACACGGAACATTTAACGTAACGAATACAATTATTCAGTTCCCATTCATTGCAGTATTAGCATGGATCGTAACAAAAATCATTCGTGGTGAAGATTCATCTATTAACTTCAAACCGCAACATCTAAACCCAATCTTTATTGAGCAATCTCCAGCTATTGCTTTAACAGAAGCTCAAAAAGAAATCATCCGTATGGCTGAGTTTTCATTACACGGATTAAAAGAAGCGAATCAATTTTTAAATACACAAGACAAAAAACACGCTGATATGGCTACTCAATTAGAAGGAGCTATTAACAATTTAGATAAAAAAATTATCGAGTATTTAGTTTTACTATCAGAAAAACCACTTTCACCTACAGACTCTGAAAAGCATTCGGTGCTAGCAGGTGTCGTTGGAGATATTGAACGTGTCGGTGATCATGTAGAAAACCTTGTAGAACTTGTAGATTTCCAAATTTCACATCGTGTTTCACTATCAGACGAAGCACTAGCTGAATTAAATGAAATGCTTGAGTTAACAATTTCAACATTACAAGATGCAATCAATGCTTTAACTAACTTCGACACTGAACTAGCTCAAACGGTTATTGCAAAAGAACGTAAAATTGACCAAATGGAACGTGTTCTTCGTAAACGTCACGTATTACGTCTGAATGAACGTAGCTGTTCAGGTGATGCAAGTATCATCTACGTTGATATGGTAAGTAACTTAGAGCGTATCGGTGATCACGCTGTAAATATCGCTGATGGTGTTTTAGGTGAACAAGGTAAAATCAATTTAAAACAATCATTATAATAAAAAAGAGACGCTTAAGTTAGCGTCTCTTTTTTATTTCATATTTACAACCGTTCTTCCTTTTAACTTTCCTTGCAATATAAGTGTAAACTTTTCATCTAACTCTTCCAATGTACATTCTTCTGTATAAGATAGTAACTCATTATTTTCCCATTCACTTGCTAAGAGCGTCCACACATTTCTTCTCACATCCACTGGGCATTGCACAGAATCTATTCCTAAAAGACTTATACCTCGCAAAATAAACGGATATACCGTTGTTTGTAACTCCTGCCCTGCCACATTACCGCATGTCGTTACACAACCACCATACTTTACCGTTTTTAAAGCGGTTTCTAGCATATGTCCACCTACAGTATCGATAACCCCGGCGTATATCCCTTTTAACATTGGTCTTCCTGATTCATCATTCAACTCCGTACGATGAATCACTTGTTTCGCTCCTAGACGTAGTAGCATCTCTTCCTCTTCCATTTTCCCTGTCGCTCCTACTACGTTAAATCCTAGCTTACTTAAAATACTAACAGCTACACTCCCTACGCCGCCTGTGGCACCCGTTACTAAAACATCTCCCATACTAGGCGTTATGCCTGCTCCAATAAGCTTATATACTGATAAAGCAGCTGTAAAACCTGCTGTCCCGTACATCATACTTTCCTTTAATGACATTCCCTCTGGTAAAGGGGTGATCCAAGATGCTGGCACGCGAATATATTCTCCGAAACCACCAGAAGTATTCATACCTAAATCATATCCCGTTACAATGACTTGATCTCCTACCTTAATGGTTTCCCCTTCACTACTCACAACTTCTCCTGCTGCATCAATTCCTGGCGTATGAGGATATGTTCTCGTAACACCTTTATTACCCGTGGCTGAAAGCGCATCTTTATAATTTAATGAAGAATAGTGAACCTGTATTAATACGTCCCCCTCAGGTAAACTACTTACTTCTCTCTCTACAATGTTTCTTACAAACTGCTTACTTTCTGTTTCGTTCACAACGATTGCTCGGAATGATGTATGATTCACTATGCCCGCTCCTTTATCCGTAAAATTCTTCTTTATTATATAGAAGAAACCAGTAAACCTACTCATTTCTTCTTGGCTATATTTCAACAAATCTTACTTCTCTATCACTTTCTCACAATACATGTTTTCATTTCCACTAAAACAACTTATACTTATTCTACATCTGAAAAATAAAATATAGAAAATCTGACTTTTTATAAATATATTGAATTTTTACGAAATGTAAATGATTTGTAATGTCTTTTTTCGTCAAATTTCATTATAATAAGTGGATGTGAGTGTCGTATTTCAATCCAAATGAAGGAGTACAGGAAATGGAGCAAAACCCATCTTTGCAAGAAAATACACGCAGTAAACCGAAAAAAAGTAGGAAAAAAACAAAAATTATTATAAGCGTTATTCTATTCTTTTTAATAATAGGTGGCGGTTATACTTGGTTTTTAGTAAATAAAGCATCTTCTGCTGTTCGAAATGCCGCACACGATTTAGCGCGCGGTGATAAATCTGATTTACGTGATAAAGCTGTAAAACCTATCACAAATAACGTCTCCGTCTTAATCATGGGTGTTGATGAAAGCGATGTCCGCGGGAAAGAATATGGAGAAGCTATAAGAACGGATGCACTACTACTTGCAACGTTTAATAAAGATAGCAAAACTGTAAAACTATTAAGTATTCCACGAGATACATATACTTATATCCCAGTGGAAAAGAAAAAAGATAAAATTACACACGCTCATGCATACGGTTCTACTAAAAACGGAAAAGATGGTGGACCCCAAGCAAGCATTGATGCAGTTGAAAAATTAATGAATGTTCCCGTTGATTACTTTGTAAAGTTTAACTTCAAGTCATTTATGAAAATTGTCGACGATTTAGGTGGTATTGAAGTCGATGTACCAGTTGAATTTACTGAACAAGATAGTAATGATACTGCTGATGCGATTCACCTGAAGAAAGGTGTTCAAAAGCTAAATAGTGAAGAAGCTCTTGCCCTTGCTAGAACGCGCCACATCGATAGTGATGCAATGCGTGGACAACGCCAACAGCTCGTTATTGAAGCTATTTTAAAGAAACTAACAAGCGTTGGATCTGTAACAAAAGTTGGTAACATCATTGATGATATTAACGGCCAATTCGTTACGAACTTAACATTCGATGATATGCTTTCATTCTATAAGTACGGATCGGATTCGGAAATTGAGAAATTACAAATTCAAGGTGAAGACTGCTATATGGAAAAAGGTGACGATACATGTAGCAAATCTGCTGGCGGCGGCCGAACATATTACTACAATCCAGATAAAAAAGAATTAGCAAATGTAACAAACGGGCTTCGCGCTCACCTTGGATTACCTGCATATACAAAAACAGACTCTGATTCGAAGAAAACAAGCACAGAGAAAACAAAAGAATCTAAGTCTGAAAATTCAAGTGAACGCGAATCAAGTAACAATGAAGTGAAAAATAAGAATAAAAATAGCAGTGAAGATACAGAAGCATCGTCTAACGACAATGAATAAAAAAGAAGCAGTTCTCTATGGAGGTAGAGTACTGCTTCTTTTTATTTCTTCTAAATCAAAAATCAGAACTTTCTAACTATCTTTTTTAATATTTTTAAATTATAATAAATAGTAGCAATCTATTCCAATTATCAGGGGGCTCATACATATGAAAGCTGCAGTAAAACATAACATCTCAGATTTTAAAGACTACTTAAAATCCAACGATATATACATGGAAGAAAATATAGATGAAAATGATGGTTCTGTTCATTTTTCAGTAGGCTTAGAAACAGAAGCTGGCGCAAAAATTCAACTTATCGCTGCTTTCCAAAACGAACATCCTACTGTGGATATATACTGCTTCAATGTTGCTCACGTACCTGATGCAACATCAACAAATGATATTTTGCATGTTATCAATGAATTAAACACATCTTATCGATTTGCAAAATTCACATTAAACAAGCAAAATGCAATTGATATTTCAGCATCGCTTGCATTCTCAGAACCAAACTTTAATCCAGCACTTGTCTTTGAACATACGAGAATGCTATATAAATTAGCAAATGACGAATATAAAAACTTAATGAAAGTTATTTGGGCATAAATCAGCCTGCACCAATCAGGCGTTTACTACCTTCAAATAGCGGCATAAATAAAAGGATGAGCTGCAAGCAGCACCATCCTTTTATTTCGATATCATATCAATCCACATCTTAACAGCAGTGCCTACAATCAAAATCGATAACATATATTGCAATGCTTTTTGATTGATCCTCTTCCCGACTCGCACTCCAAGCGGCGCAGCAAAGATACTTGCAATCGCGATAATAAGAGCTGGAATTACAACTACTTGCCCAGTTATTACTTTTCCAGTCGTAATTCCTACTGAGGAAATAAACGTAATTGCGATAGATGTTGCTATTGTTGTACGTATCGGCAATTTTAAAATGACCAGCATAATGGGAACTAATAAGAAAGAACCTCCAGCACCTATAATGCCTGATGCTCCGCCTACAATAAATGCTAACAAACTTGCTAACCATTTATTATATGTCACTTCACCACTATTATTTCGTTTCGGGACAAACATCATAATAGCAGCTATTGTTGCTAACGCTGCATAAACAACATTGACCGTATGTTCCGCTAATACGTTAGCACCAAAACTCCCTATGAAACTTCCTATTAATATACTAGCTCCCATATACACAACTAGTGTTTTATCCATATCATTACTTTTCCGATAGGCCCATGCCCCTGCAAAAGTTGCAAAGAATACTTGAACCGCTGTAATACCACTTACTTCATGTGACGTATAGCCAGTAAACCCCAGCAATACCGGAATGTATAAGATCATCGGATAATTAATAATCGCACCGCCAATTCCAACCATTCCTGATATAAACGATCCTATAAACCCAATTATAAAAAGTAATACGACTAAGCTCATCTTACATCCCCTCCCTTCTAAAAAGAAGGTGAATTAAATGAATAAGTTTACATTCCCATCCGAAGCATCTGCTAAATAAGCTCCTACTCCTGCAAACTCTACCCCTTCCATAATCTCTTCCTCTTTTAACCCTAATAAATCTACTGTCATTTGACAAGCGACAAGTTTAATCCCCTGTTCTTTCGCCAAATCGATTAAATCGGGTAAAGGCATCGCATTATGTTTTTTCATAATACCTTTAATCATCTTTGGTCCCATACCTGCAAAATTCATTTTTGATAATCCCATCTTATCCGCACCGCGTGGCATCATCTTTCCAAATACTTTTTCGATGAAAGTTTTCTTCACCTTCACATGCTCATCTTTCCTTAAAGCATTTAATCCCCAAAAAGTATGAAAAATAGTTACCTCTTGATCATACGCCGCTGCACCATTTGCAATAATATAAGCAGCCATTGCTTTATCATAATCTCCGCTAAATAAAACGATTGTTGTTTTCTTCTGTTGTTCCATGTTTTTCTCCCTCCGATTACCTATAGGGGTATTTTGTCATTTATAAAAAGGCTCAAATCATGTATCTCTGTACTATACGACTTTACCTTCCCATGCTAACATACCACCTACCATATTAATTGCTTGAAAACCGTAGCTCTCTAAAAACTGAACTGCTCGTGCACTTCTTCCGCCAGAACGACAAACGATAATATACTCTTTCTTTTTATCCAACTCATGCATACGAAACTCTAATAGTCCTAGTGGAATATTACATGCTTCTGGGATTTTCCCCTCGGCAACTTCTTCTACTTCACGTACGTCTACGATATTGACTGCTTCTTTACGTAACAATTTTTCTTCTAATTCTTTTACTGTCATTTCTTTCATTTTAAATTTCCTCCTCACAAACCATTCATACCGCCTGAAACATTGATAACGTGCTGAAATCCTAATTTCTTTAATACCTTTGCTGCTTGCTTACTTCTCATCCCGCTCTGACAAATAACGATTACTTCCTTATTTTTATCTAATTGATTTGCTTTACTAGCTAACTCATTTAATGGGATATTCTGAAACCCTTTCATATGATTCCCTCTATACTCACCTACTGTACGTACATCGATAAATTGTTTATTCTTTTGCCCCATCATCCGTTTTAAATCTTTTCCTGAAATATTTTTTACTCCTCTAACTGGTAAGAAGCGAGAAATAATAAACCACGATACAAGTACAATTAAGATTACATTTAATATTGTCTTTACATCCATAAAACTATTTAAACTCCTTTTGTGCTTTTTTCCCGTCCAAATATATACTATAGCTTTGAATATGGAACCCTTTCTTTCTTAAAAAACGAACACTTAAATTCCGATCCACTTTATTATGAACAATAAGATGCAAAGGCTTATTTGGTATTTCATGATAATACCGTTTTAAATACGCAGACGGTATACACATAATTCTAGAAGTGTTATCACTGTGACTCTCTGTATAATTGCGTACATCTACAACAACACTTTCCATTTTCCTTACTTGTTCTAACGAAATATATGCAACGTTTAAAACCGGAATGTAACGTTTTACTAAAATTCCTAGCATCCATACTAGTAGAGATATAACTATATAAAACATATATGATTATCCTCTTTACTTTCAATAATAAGCATAGGATGTAATCTTCCACTTGTTATTGAACTGCTATGCTTTCTTGATCCAGAATTTTAATTCACCAGACTCTTCCGTGTGTTTTAACACTTCATGACCGCCTTTTTGTGACCATGCTGGAATATCTTTAATCGCACCTTTATCTGTTAAGTGTACTTCTAACACTTCCCCCGATTGTAATGCTTCCATTGCCTTCTTTGTTTTTACAATTGGCATTGGACATGCTAATCCTTTTACATCTAATACTTCTTTCACTTTCATCTTATATGCCTCCTATTTTTATAATTAAGCTTTCTTAATCCAGAACTTTAATTCGCCGTCTTCTTCTGTATGCTTTAACACTTCATGACCGCCTTTTTGTGACCATGCTGGAATATCTTTAATCGCACCTTTATCTGTTAAGTGTACTTC